>DPJQ01000158.1:20552-35362 GCA_003542935.1 Lachnospiraceae bacterium
CAGGAAACCGGCGATATCTATCTGGTGGCTGATGTGCTGGGGCATAAAGATGTGAATACCACCCGAAAACATTATGCGGCCATGGATGACAACCGACGCAGACAGGCGGCTTCCGCAGTACGTTTACGGGAAACAGGAAACGAACAGGGTTAATATACTGACACAATATCATTTACTTAAGCCTGGATGCTGCCATCTACGCCAGATAAGTTCTGTGTGGATTGGGCTACGCTTTTGACTGAAAATAAATGTGCCAATACATTAGTCGAATAAATGTTCGTCAAACAAAACAGTAAAGGGGCCGTCATTGATCAGGCTGACTTCCATCTCGGCCCCAAATACGCCTGTCTGAACCACCGGTGCCTGTTTTTGGCATTCCGCAATAATATAGTTATAAAGCGCTTCTGCTTTTTCCGGGGCACCGGCCTCGATAAAACTGGGGCGGTTGCCTTTGCGGCAGTTGGCATACAGCGTAAACTGGGATACCAACAGCAATTCCCCATTCACATCTCTGAGAGAAAGGTTGGTCTTTCCGTTTTCATCCTCGAAAATTCGCAGGTTCAGCAGTTTTCGTACATATTTATCCGCAATTTCTTCTGTATCACTCTCTCCCACTCCGATCAGGACGAGAAGGCCTTTTCCGATCTGTCCGGTAATTTTCTTCGCTACGGTGACGGAAGCTTCTGTCACCCGCTGAATGACAAATTTCATACTTATTTTTTCCCTTTCTGTTTTATATCAGTATTCTGTACAGTTATTGTTTTTTCTGTACTGTCTTTCTCTGCATTGATTTTGGCTGTGTCAGGACTGTCGTTTTCATCATCTCCGAAAGCTGAGGCCTCATGAACTTCCACAAAGCTGTCTTCGCGCAAATGAGGAATATCTGTCTTTGGGCCTTTTCGGGATGATTTCCGGATAATATAAGCCGGCAGGATCTCATCATCCGTATCCGGGTCAGAGAGGCGGTTTCCGCGTACACCATAGCGGAAAACCTGGGAGCGGTCAAAGGGCTGTCTGGCTTCCCTGCAGGGCCTTCGTGTCTGCTCATCTATATGGTCGAGATCTTCATAGGATTCTACCTCAAGGGGAAGCTGGTGCTTTTTCAGGCGGCGTTCAATAGCATTACTGCAGATCTGGCTGAGCACTGCAAACAAAGGGACGCCAATGATCATACCTACCACACCAAAGAAACCGCTGCCCACCAGGATTGCTACCACCACCATGAAGCTGGACAATCCCGTGGAGTTGCCGAGTATCTTGGGGCCAATGAAATTTCCGTCACACTGCTGGAGAACCAGAATAAATATGACAAAGTAAAGACACTTTAACGGATTGACCAGTAAAATCAAAAGTGCGCAGGGAATGGCGCCGATGAAAGGACCGAAAAACGGTATGATATTCGTTACTCCTACTATCACACTTACCAACAGTGCATAGGGAATACTGAAAAGTGTCGTCCCGATATAACAAAGCAATCCGATAATTGCCGAGTCAATCATTTTCCCCACAAAAAATCCACCAAATGTACGTTCCACAAATTTAAGATCCCGCAGGATGTTATTGGCAATCTCCACTTTAGGAATGCCGGCATAGAGAAGCCTTTTGCCCCTGGCCAGAAATGATTCTTTTCCATAGAGAAAATATATGGAGATCATGCTTCCGATGATCATGTTTTTCAGAAAAATCAGAGCATCAAAAACTCGAGAAGAAAACAGTTTCATAAAGTCCTGTAACCGGGGAAGCAGAGAATTCAGCCAGGATTCAGCTTTTTCGATCATCGTCTCCATAAGCCCGCTGGCCGAACTTTCGAGATCCGGATTATCGCGGAATAATTGAATCAGCCAATCCTGTATATTTACCGCATACCGCGGAAAACTGTTGATCAGATTGATGATACTGTCTACAAGCTGGGGAACCAGCATGGCAAACAGAGCATAAATACAGGCATAGAAAAATACCAGGGACAAAATCACGCATACCAGACGGATCATTTTTCCCAGCTTTTCTCTTGGCTCAAAGCCCCGCCATTTGCAGAGTTTTACTACATTGTTTTCTAAAAATTTCATCACAGGATTCAGGAGATAGGCAATTACGGCTCCAAACAAGATGGGAGCCAGAATATTATATAGAGAGCCCAGCCTGCGGATCAGGCCGTCCAGCCGAAAGATCAGAGAATAAAAAATAATACTTGCGGCGACTACGCAGAATGCGGTAACCCCCCAGCTGATATATTTTTTGTCAATTTTAAATTTCATAGAGTCCTTTCACCTGCCCCAATTTCATATGATATGTGTAATCGACGGAGTCAACTTTTATATGCCCCAGTAAGAAGAAAAGCTGTTTTGATCAATTTTCTGCATTTTAGCTGTCTGGGGCAAACTTATTTTTCATTATAACACAGCTTCGTCTTTCTGTACTCCGTTTATGAAATTTTTATAGACAATCTACTCCCATATGATTTTTGTAGTACTTATCTCTCGCTCTGTGTTATAATAGCCACGGTTCACCCTTTGACTATTTTATATGAACAAGAGGAAAAATGCGTCATGAATACACAAAAACTTCTAAGCTATACCCGAAAAGCTGTGGACGAATATGGACTGATAGAGGATCACGATAGAATCGCTGTGGGTATTTCAGGAGGAAAGGACAGCCTAACGCTGCTCACGGCTTTACATGGACTTATGCGTTTCTACCCTCATCCGTTTACCCTGGAGGCGATCACAGTAGACTTGGGTAATCCCGGTTTTGATATAAAAAGCATCAGGGCTTACTGCGAAAAACTGAATGTGCCCTATACCTGTGTAAAAACGGAGATATCCCAAATTATTTTTGAAGAGAGGAAAGAAAAGAATCCCTGTTCTCTCTGTGCAAAAATGAGAAAAGGAGCATTAAATGAGGCCATAAAGGCCCGAGGCTGCAATAAAGTTGCCTATGCCCACCACAAGGATGATCTCATAGAGACCTTGTTTATGTCTCTGGTCTATGAAGGACGTATCAACACTTTTTCACCGCGTACTTATTTGGATAGAACGGATCTTACGGTCATACGGCCTTTGATTTTTGTGGATGAGGCAGAGATCGCCGCATATAGCCGGGATATGGCACTTCCTGTGACAAAGAGCTATTGCGCGGCGGACGGATTTACGAAAAGAGAAGCTACAAAAAAATTGCTCTCCGGTATTTACCGGGAAAATCCCGGCGCCAGAGAGCGGATATTCGGAGCCATACTGAATCAGGAATTCTCCGGCTGGCCCAAAAGAATCAGCAGATATGAAAAATGATAACGGTGAACCATATTGCAAACGGTATGGTGATATCAGATAATTTTCTGCAGTTTATCCAACAGAATTTCAAAATATTCCGGCAGAGGCGCCACGCACTCCATATAATCACCTGTACGGGGATGCACAAAGCCCAATGTCATGGCGTGAAGGCATTGCCCTTCCAGATGGCGGAAAGGCGATTTGGCCGGTCCATAGACTAAATCCCCCAACAGAGGATGCCCAAGAGAAGCCATGTGTACCCGGATCTGATGAGTGCGGCCTGTTTCCAGACTACATTCAATATATGTGAAAGAAGAAAAACGCTGTAAAACTTGATAATGAGTTATGGCATTTTTGCCGTTTTTGTGGTTGATGGCCATTTTTTTACGGTCTGTAGGATGACGGCCAACAGGGGCATCTACGGTTCCTTCGTCATCAAATATCCGTCCATGGACGATAGCCCGATAACGGCGGCAGATCGTGTGATTTTTTAACTGTTCTGCCAGGGCGCGATGGGCCAGATCATTTTTGCAGACTACCAGGGAGCCTGTGGTATCCCGGTCTATGCGGTGGACAATACCCGGCCGAAGGACGCCGTTAATACCGGACAGGCAGCCGTCACAATGATATAGAAGAGCATTGACCAGAGTGCCGCTATAATGGCCTGCTGCGGGATGTACCACCATCCCTTTGGGCTTATTGACAACCAGGAGATCCCCGTCCTCATATAAAATATCCAGAGGAATCGGTTCAGGACAGATATCCGGTTTCACTTCGTCAGGTATCTCTATATTTACAATATCATCTGAAACAAGCCGGCAGCTGCTTTTGGCAGCGGCTTTCCCATTTATGGTAACACAGCTGGTTTTAATCAGCTTCTGTAAATAGGAGCGGGAAAAATCAGGAATCCGTTCGTTTAGAAATGCATCTATCCGTTCTCCGTCGCCGTCGGCTGTAAATACCATCCGGTTCATGGAGTATTCTCCTTCTTTTTGTCGAATAAGAAATCAAATTCTTCATCTCGATAGTAAAAGAACACCAGGATAAGTGCCAGTACACAGGAGCAAGTCACATAAATGTCTGCCACATTGAAGACCGGGAAATCAATCAAACAGAAATAAATGAAATCCACCACGTAATGGCGGATGACCCGGTCGACCATATTGCCGATGGCCCCTGCGGCCAGTGCCACAGTAATCAAACGCATGGGCAGCATCCGCCGTGAGGCGGGCATACGTACCCAGAAAAATATGGCAGCAACCAGAAAGACCGCTGCCAGGATCAGTGATATCCACTGCTGATTTTGGAAAATACCGAAGGCAGCCCCCCGGTTTTCCAGATATTCCAGGCGCAGCACACCGGAAATCAGATCAATCCCTGCCGATCCTCTGAGATGGGTGATGGCTGCGGCTTTTGTCCATTGGTCAAGACAAACCAGCAGGGCAAGCACCGGAATCCCCCACCATCCATGCCCCCTGTTTTCCTTACTCATAATTCTTTCTCCTGCTGATATAGTGGATGGCGGCAAGAAGCTCATCATCCGTCACCGTATCGTCAATGACCGCATGCCCTACCGCGTCAAGAAGGATAAAGCGTACTCTTCCGCCGGCAACCTTCTTGTCCGATTTTGTAGCTTCCAGAACTTTTTCAGCAGACAGGCCGTCTACCTGGTTGGGCAAACCATATACAGTGTTCATTTCCTTGATCCATGCGAGGTCTTTTTGGCTGAGAAGTCCTCGTTGTACAGACAGCCATGCGGCAGCCACTGTCCCTACGCCGACGCAATGTCCATGGGGCATGGAAAAATCCATAAGTTTTTCCACGGCATGACCAATGGTATGGCCAAGGTTCAGGATTGCTCTTTCCCCTTTTTCTTTGGGGTCGCGTTCCACCACACCGGATTTTACTTTGCAGCATTCCCGGATCATATAAGTCAACGCTTCGGTTTGACGACTCAGTATATCATTGCGCTGCTTGTCCAGCCAACGGTAAAGCGCAGCATTTTGGATCAATCCGGTTTTCAAAACTTCTCCCATACCGCAGGAAAAAAGAGTATCGTCCAGGGTGGACAGGACAGCCATATTCATATAGACCATTCGTGGCTGATGGAAAGCACCGATCATATTTTTGAATTGCCGGAAATCCACACCGGTCTTTCCGCCTACGCTGCTGTCTACCTGGGCCAATAACGTAGTGGGAACCTGAATGAAATCAATCCCCCGCAGATAGGTAGCGGCCGCGTAGCCTGTGAGATCGCCTGTTACACCGCCGCCCAGAGCCACAAGAATGTCTTTCCGGGAATATCTTTTTTCAATCAAAAAATAATACAGTTCATTGACCGTATCCAGATTTTTATTCTCTTCTCCGGCCGGAAAAACAAATAAATCTGTCTGAATATTTTTCGGCAATGCAGCCAACAGAGATTCGGCATACAATTTTTCCACATGGGAATCTGTCACAACACAGATTTTTGTGCAGGCCAGATGCAGATCGGCCATATGATCCGCCAGTGAATCAAAATTCTCAGCCCATATGATCGGATAGTCAAAAGCATGTTCTCTCGTTACACGCAGTACTTCTTCCATTTTTGTTTCTCCCTAAATATATCGCAGCAGATCGATCCACTGTTTTCCTTTTTTACTCTGTCTTCGCATACCCAGATACTGGCATTTGCCCACACCCCGCACAGAGATACGGTCTCCTTCCTGCAGTGCATAGCCATTAGAAAGGATCTGCCTGCCGTTGACATAGACAGACCCCCCCTCAATATAGGGAACTGTCCGGTTTCTGGACAGGCCGAAAGCCAGTGCCGCCACTGAATCCAGGCGTACAGAGCTGACCGTTCCGGATACTTCTTTATACTTAGGCGCAGGGATTGTTTCCGGACGCTCCAGAAATGTTTTTACCGACGTATGCCGTACACGGCTGATCTCGTTTAAAATGACCGGGGTCATTTTCCGTACACAAAAGACATACGCTTTTGTACCGTCCATAAGAATGTCTCCCAGGCAGGAACGCTCAATGCCAATATGCATCAGTGCTCCCAGATAATCCCTGTGTGTCAATGGCTCGGCATATTTTTCCTGCATAGGAGCGATAGACACACAGTCCATCGGAAAATCTGCCTCAAAGATAAGAGCATCAGGTAGGAAGGCTGCCATCTGACGCTCTGCTGCTTCATATCCGCCGGAAAGGGAGAGACTTGCTCCCATGCTTTCTATAGGCAGACACTGTAAAATATGAAGTTCATGTAAATCCAGAAAATCGGAATACACCACTATGTTTCGGCTATAGGCCCGGGCAGCCAGATCCATGAGATGACGTCTGATTGTCTCATCAGCATTCATAATCAATAGCTCATACGGGCAGCGGGCATCTCTGTACCGTTATCCATGACCTGCTGGAAATCGCCGGAAATATCTACATTGGCAGGAGCCATAATGAAAATATAGTTGGATGCCTTCTGTAAAGTGCCGCCTACCGCGTAACATGCGCCGCAGCAGAAATCAAAAACTCTCTGGGCCATATCCACATCAAGCCCTTCCAAATTTAAAAACACAGTGCAGCCTGCCAGAAGGGTATCTGCAATTTCCTGTGTATCATCCATTCCTTTTGGTTTAATACCGCATACCTCCATATTGGGGACGCTGGAACGTCCTGTCATTGGTGTGATTTTAGAACTGTTTCTGGGTCTGGCAGCCGATTTGCTCCTGGTTGACGCAGCTGCTTTTACCGGTTCCTTTACTGTCCTGTTCGCTGTAGTCTTTTTGGACGTCAGGTCGTCGTCGAAATCATCATCATCGTCAAGCTTTTTGAAGAAGCGCTTTCTGGGCTTGGCCTCCTCCTGGATATCGTCTTCTTCATCAAAAAACTCATCATCGTCATCGTAATCATCATTAAGTTTTACTGCATTTAAGAATTTGTCGAATATACCCATTACACTCTCCCATCATTAACTTACTGTTTTACCGTGTAGTCGCGTTCTCCAAATATACCAGTACCCACACGGATCATTGTGGATCCTTCCTCTATCGCCACTTCATAATCGTTCGTCATGCCCATACTTAAAACACACATGCTGACATTATTGATGTTTTTTGCGGCAATGTCAACACTTAATTGCTTTAATCTGGAAAATATGGGCCGATTTTTCTCTGGATTGTCCACAAAAGGAGCTATTGTCATCAACCCCTTGATTTTTAGATTGGGGAGAGCCGCTATGCTTTCCACCAGATCAATAGTATCTTCCGGTGCCGTCCCAAATTTAGTATCTTCCCCGGCCACATTGACTTCCACAAGAATGGATATCGTACAGCCTTTTTTAGCGGCTTCTTTGCTGATCGCTTCAGCCAGATGCAGAGAATCCACAGAATGAATCAGGCAGGCCTTGTCCACCACTGCACGCACCTTATTGGTCTGCAGATGGCCAATAAGATGCCAACGGATATCTTCCGGCAAAAGCTCCCGTTTTCGGATCAGCTCCTGCACCTTGTTTTCACCGAAATCCCTCTGCCCGGTACCATAAGCTTCCTCAATCATGGATTCCGGCTTTGTCTTACTGACGGCAACCAGGGTTACATCTTCCCGTCTACGGCCGGCTCTCTGGCAGGCGGCAGAGATTTTTTCCTCCACCGCCTTCAAATTTTCAGCAACCATACGTATCTCCTTTAAAACAATATTTCATCTTCCTGTACCGTATTGCTGTCCAATACAATATTATCATACAATGACAGCCCATAGGAAGTTCCTGTGGCTACAATACAATATTCCTCATTCTGATCAATGATCTCTATTTTGCGGAATACGGCATAGCCTCTGTTTACGCAGTACACTCCCTCCAACGGGGCTGTTTCTTTCAGCGTGAAGGTCTGATTGGAGTTTTCCATAAGGAGGATGTCGCCATCCGCAAACTCCAGAGTGTCCACATAATAGTGCTCTTCATCGCTCTCATAAATTGTGGCATTGATAAATTCTGTGGATGTATTTCCCTCTTTATCCGTCACATTTTTGAGAAATCCAATGTCTGAACTGTTTTCCACATTCACGGCAAATTTCTTGGGAACCAGATAGAAATCCTTTGAAACTACCGAGGAAACCGGTATTTTTAAGCCGGTCTCAGAATTGGTCACCAGTTCTATATCCAGAAAACGTTCTGTGACAAACCGGATCATACCGGAGCTGAACGTGATCATGGCATAAATACCGTCTGATTTGGTGAGCAGCTTCAGCTCACCGTTCATGGCGGAATCATCTTTTAAAAATTTAACTTTAATGGTCTCCCTGCCTTCCAGCCGGGATGCCTGAGAAGCGGTAAGCTGGATCAGTACAGACCAGGTATCACTGTCGATCAGCTTGTACACCGGGGCTCCTGCTGTCACTTTCTCCGCGGTTTTCAGATTCTGATACTGATAAGATGAACGGTCAAAATCTGCAGCCGTGACGGTTTCCTCCGTTATATTCTCGTATCCGTCCTCCGAGTAGACAACAATACCATTTTCCGGGGACTCGTAGACAGTTCCCTGTCCTGAAAGCACAGGCGTCCCTCCATTTTCCAGGCCGGCATAGTTTAAAATACTGCCTGACAGCGCATACTTAAAAGAATACACATCATTAAAATGAGCAGGATCAAAAGAATTGGCAAACTGCGCCACCAGAGAGCGTACCCCGTTCAGAGATTCCTCTGAGAGTTTTGTTTCTCCTGTGGTTTGCGGCGGTGTCTGGCTCAATGAATAGACCGCCCCGGCTTTGCGCACCTTACGGCCCTCCAATGCATAATAATTGACATAGCCCTCATTGTTGGCCGTAACCAGGGTCTCATTTCGCATAGCGATGGCCGTGTAGGTCTGATTCCGGGCCAGAGGCCCTGCCGTCACCTGGCAGGTGGAGATATGCGTAGTCGTGGCATATACAAAAATACATACAATAATATAGACCAGAATGGCTCCGAACAGGATAATACCAATGTTCATAGTGAAAGGAGAACGCCGTCTCTCTTTCTCTTGTTTTTCGCCTGACTGCAATGCAAAATCTCCTTACCATAAATGTATCTACGATTTTAACATTTTTGTAATATTATTACAAGAAGAAATTTAAATTTTTTCATACCAATGTATAAAACTGGAAAAAAAGCACATCCTAAGAGAAAATTTTATCAGGAGGACACTGGAATGAACGTAAAAGGTTTGGATTACACAGCATTGACAATTGCAATCATCGGAGCCGTTAACTGGGGGCTGATCGGTTTCTTCAGTTTCGACCTGGTGGCCTGGATTTGTGGCAACATGTCCTGGCTTTCCCGTGTCATTTATGCCCTTGTGGGATTGAGCGGACTGTATATTATCAGTCTATATGGCCGCGTGACCGGCATGACTGCTCAGCATCAGGCATAAATGGGAATCGCCAAAAGGCTGCTGTTCCGCGGTGGACAGCAGCCTTTTGTATTTTATTACGATTCTTCAGCATTCAATATGGATTTTATCAGCAATGGTTTCCGGGATTTCATGCCTGTCCAAAGATACACTTAAAATAAATGTCAGGTCAAAAATCTTGCCAATTTTATCCAGTTCCTGAACCGTGGCCGTAATGTCCTGGCCTTCCAGATGGGCAACTTTCAGAAAACTGTCAAGATACATTTGCTCAAGATCGTGATCCTGAGAGATAATGCCAAGTACAAATCCGATAAATTCGTCGGAATTTCTCAGCCCGAAACTTGAGGCATCAATCAGACGAATCTTATTGTTCAGCTCCAGCATATGCTTGGAACTCTTGTCGATATATACAATATTACCGTTAGCAGTCTTAATAGAAGTGTTGGCCCTGTCCAAAAGCTGCTTAGTCTTTCCTTTCCCTTTGTTGCCGATAATCATTTGAACCATAGCAGTTTCCTCCTTAGATACTTATGTAACAGCCGCATGATGCGCTGTTCCATTGCTTACTAAAATTATAGGATATTTGTCACATAATTACAATCTTTTTTTCAGATTTCCCATAAAATTTATGAATTTATCTGATTTAAAAGTTGATTCATATCTTCATAGAGATTGTCTTTGGTGAGAGCCCGCATTACGATAGAAATATAAGGCTCACCGTACTTATTCTGGCTCAGAATGGCCAGACAGTTGCCTGCCAGGCTGGTAGTTCCCGTCTTTCCGCCCAGGACGGTTACGCCGCTTGGCATTGGTTCTTCTCCGGTCAGATAGTGATCCGTAGAATCCAGATATATATCTACGGTTTTGTTGTTCCGGGAAACTGTCATGGTATAGTTGGGGAGCTGCATGGTATCCACGAAATACTCATATTTCAGAGCTTCATTCAACATCAGATAGATATCATATACCGTCGTATAGTGGTTTTTGTCGTGAAGACCATGGGGGTTTACATAATGAGTTCCCGTAGCCCCGATTGCACGGGCTTCCTGGTTCATCATTTCCACATATTTGTCAATCGAACCTCCCACATGGCGGGCGATTGCCATAGCACAATCGTTACCGGAATAGACTAAAAGTCCATGAAACAGTTCATCCATACTGACCCTGTCTCCCACTTTCAGCCCGGCCACCTGGGAACCGGATTCCAGATTCAGATCTTCTTCTGTAATCGTTACGATATCATCCATATTACCGTATTTGATCGCTACAATGGAGGTCAGTATTTTTGTGACGCTGGCGGGATATAGTTTCTCAAAAATGTCTTTACCGAAAAGCACTTTCCTGTCTCCCACGTCAAACAGAGCACTGAGCTCTCCCTCATGGATCGTGAGATCCGTGTTTTCCACATTTCCGTCGGCGACACACAGCTCGGCAGCAAAGGGTGTAAAGCGCATCACTTCGGCAGGATCTCCTGCTGTATCCCTGTTGATCTGGTCTGTGTAGGCATATGTCAGGTCAAGGTTGCGCCCTTTTTGCAGATACAGGCTGGCCAGGATGCAGGTCATCACGAAAATTGTCACAAGTATCAGCGAAGCAAAAACCCGGATCCAGATTTTCCGGCGCTGCCTTTTATTTTTTCTTGTTTTTTCATGTGTTATATCTATAGATTTCACGCCAGTCCAAATCTCCTCTTTCCAATGATTTGATCAGCATTTCCGCAGTGGCCAGATTTGTAGCCAGAGGGATATTGTACAGATCGCACTGTTTAAATAATGTATATACGTCCCGGTCATCCCTGGGAGTCCCGGACGGCTCTTTAAATACAATAAGCATGTCCAGCTGAGATTGTTCAATGAACAGCGCCATCTGCTGATCTCCGCCGATTTCTCCTGCCAGAAATTTGTATACGGACAGGTTTGCCGCCCTTTCAATGATTCGACCGGAGGTTCCCGTGGCAAACAGCTGGTGATTAATAAGAATACCCCGGTAGGCAATACAGAAATCCTCCAGCAGCCCTTTTTTCGCATTATCTGCAATAAATCCTATATTCAAGTTTTCTCACCTCCCGGATAAGTTCGGTTCTGCAACCCCACATTCAGTACGAAACCTGCCCCTATATACAGGCTGACAAGGGATGTAAGGCCATAGCTTACAAAAGGTAAAGGTGTTCCCGTATTGGGAAACAGGCCCGTAGCCACGCAGATATTAATAAAACTCTGCAGGGCGATAACGGAACCAACACCACAGCAAATGAGTGTGCCGGAAAGGTCTTTTGCCTTCCGGCTTGTCACAATGCACTCAATACTGATCAGAAATTCCAGGATAATCAAGGCAGCGCTTCCCACAAATCCCAGCTCCTCTCCCGCCACGGCGAAGATAAAGTCAGTCTGGATCTGGGAAACGAAATTACCGTTGTTAGCGCTGACTTCGTTGTTTTTCAGTCCTTTGCCCCTCAGCTGCCCTGAACCGATGGCTATGATAGAATTATCCTGCTGCGTATTACTGTCCTGATACTGTTCATCATCGGGGTAGAAAAACGCCATAACACGCTTTTTCTGGTAATCCTGGATAATCGGCAGATCTGTCTGTGTGACCAGAACCAGATAAATGATGACAAGCGGTATGATCACCAGGATCGTCCCGCCGATAATCTTGTAGCTCAGTCCGGCAACATACATTAACAGGCAGAAAACTGCTACGATCATGATTGTGTTTTTCAGATCCGGCTGTATCAGCACCAGAGCAAGGGGAAGCGCCAGAAGAACGACGGATAAAAATATGGTTCTCACTGTATTCAAATCGTTTTCATGATCCATTAACAAACGGGCAAAAAACAAAATCAGCATAATTTTTGCCGGCTCTGTGGGCTGAAATCGGAAACCGGCGATTTCCAGCCATCTGGTTGCACCTCCTGTGGTATCGCCGAACAGACGGACAAACAACAACAGGAGACTGTTGAAAATATAAATAAACCAGTAAAAATTCAGTATCCAGCTGTAATCAATCAGAGAAATAATGATCATAGCCGTGACTCCCAGCAATACACCGAATATCTGCCGTGTCTGCAAGGATTCCATGGCGCTGCCGACCAGCGCCACCCCCATCCCGCTTATGATGAGCAGCCAGAAAACAAGCCGGAAATTATAGTTTTTTAAACGATATAGTCTTAGCATACGTACACCTTATTTCTTAGGCAAGAAACCTTCGCTTTACATATGGAATCTCTGTGCTGCCTCTTTTAATGGCAGGTAGGCCGTGATAACCGGCGGTTTCTGGGAAACCCGAAAATCTACATGTTCCTGATCCACAGATATGTAACGTGACACAGAGCTGATAATATCTTTTTTCAGCATTTTCAGAAGATCAGGAGAACAGCCCATACGATCCGACAGAATCAGTACCTTCAAACGATCTTTGGCAACGTGACAGGATTTTTTCCCGCGAAAAAACATCGCACAGCACCTCCGATACTTTTATTTTCTGAACAGACGGTTCCAGAAACGCTTTTTTCCCTGAATATCCAGATAGGGAACCTCCTCTCCCATCAGCCTGCGGCTGATATTCTGAAATGCGCGGCCGCTTAAAGAATCCTGTCCGGCCACGGTCTCTCCCCGATTTGTGGAGATGACGATATCTTCGTCATCGGGAACCACACCAATCATGGGGATCGCCAGGATCTCTTCCACATCCTCCACCGACATCATATCTCCGTTTTTGACCATATCCGGACGGATACGGTTAATGATGATATGGACTCTCGTCATCTCGTTTGCCTCCAGAAGACCGATGATCCGATCGGCATCGCGGATGGCAGATACCTCTGGCGTAGTCACTACCAGGGCCCGGTCGGCCCCGGCGATGGCATTTTTAAATCCCTGTTCGATACCGGCAGGGCAGTCCAGAAGCACATAGTCAAACTCTTTACGCAGGTCGTCACAGAGTTTCACCATCTGCTCCGGCTCCACCGACGATTTGTCCCTGGTCTGAGCTGCCGGGAGCAGAAACAGGTTGGTATAACGTTTGTCCCGGATCAGAGCCTGCTTTAATCGGCAGTTTCCCTCAATTACGTCTACCAGATTGTATACGATCCGATTCTCCAGGCCGATGACCACATCCAGATTGCGTAAACCGATGTCCGTGTCTACCATGACCGTTTTTTTGTCGGCCATGGCCAGACCGGCGCCCAGATTTGCCGCGGTGGTCGTTTTGCCGACTCCGCCTTTTCCTGATGTAATGACGATTACCTCACTCATAAAACCATCCTCCTCTTTTTTGCGCTGTCTTTGGTGCATTCGGGTTTTAATCTTGCTGGTCGTTAGAAGCGTCACTGATGGTCGCTTTACCTGTGAGTATTTCTTCGTCCTCTTTTAGCTTAAAGTAGTAATTAAACACGTCCTTGGCAATCATGGCTGCATTCGTCGAAGAATAACCATGGGCAACACGGACGCAGATTGCCATCTGCGGATTATCAAAGGGAGCGTATCCGATAAATACACCGTGGGGAGAACGGTTCTTGCTCTCCTGGGCTGTTCCTGTTTTTCCGGCTACTTTAACACCCAGATCGTCATAATAACTTTTTGTGGCGATCACCTGGCGCATACCGTCATGGACGACATCCCATACATTTTGATCCACTTCAAGGATACTTTCCACTTCCGCGGCGTAATCTTCCAGCAAATTGCCTTCAGAATCCGTGGATTTATCTAAAATAGTCATTTTATAGCTCACTCCGCTATTGGCCAGGGTAGACACATAGCGGGCCAGCTGTGATGTTGTATAGTTATGGGTTCCCTGTCCGATGGCGGAAGGGATCGGCATACTGTTGGAAATCTGCGGATCGCTCTCGGAGATCTCGATGCCGGAATTCTTATCCAGATTGAACACTTTACAGTATTTCTGGATCATATCCATGGCCTGCACTTCACTGAACACACCCTTACTGTTGGTGCCCATCTGGTAAGCAGCATCACAGAAAAATACATTACAGGATTCCTTGATGGCTTCAACCATATTCAGATTTCCGTGTCCCCAGCGGTTCCAACACCGCAGCGGAGAACCGGTGATCTTGTCAAATGTACCGGTACAGTCGATATTCGTATCTTCTGTCAGGATGCCTTCCGTCAGGGCGCCCACTGCCGTGACGGGTTTGAATGTGGAACCGGGCGCCGTTTTCTGC
>DPJQ01000175.1:0-2914 GCA_003542935.1 Lachnospiraceae bacterium
ATCATTGTTTACCTCATAGCGGTGCCTGTGGCGCTCGTAAATGGTTTCTTCCCCATATAGTCCGTATGCTTTGGAGTTTTTGTCCAGCACACAGGGATAGGAACCAAGGCGCAGGGTTCCGCCGATATCCTGAATTTTGTCCTGGTCTGGCATTAGATGAATCACCGGATGGGTGGTGGCAGGGTCAAGCTCCGCGCTGTGGGCATCCGTGAAACCTAGTACATTTCTGGCAAACTCCACAATCGCTAACTGCATGCCAAGACACAGGCCCAGGAAGGGAATGTTGTGCTCTCTGGCGTACTGGATGGCATAAATTTTTCCGTCAATGCCGCGGCTGCCAAAACCGCCGGGAACCAGGATGCCCCGTACATCCCCAAGGAGTTCCTGTACATTTTCTGGAGTCACGGTTTCGGAATCAATCCATTTGATATTAACCTTGGCGCGGTGGGCGACTCCGCCGTGTTTTAGGGCTTCTACCACAGAAATGTAGGCATCGTGAAGCTGGATGTATTTTCCTACCAGGGCGACAGTGACTTCTCTTTCCGGATTTTTCCAGGCATGAATCATATCCTGCCATTCCCTTAAATCCGGCTCCGGGCAATCAAGATTCAGGCTTTCGCAGGCCACTTGAGCCAAATGCTCCTTTTCCATGGCCAAAGGGGCTTCGTACAGCACCTCTACATCCAGATTCTGGAGTACATGGCTTTTGGAAACATTACAGAACAGGGCGATTTTACTGCGGATATGGTCGTCCAAAGGCTGTTCTGTGCGGCATACGATAATGTCTGGCTGGATTCCCATGCCCTGCAGCCCCTTTACGCTGGCCTGGGTAGGTTTTGTTTTTAATTCTCCGGATGCTTTTAAATAGGGAATTAGGGTGACGTGAATTAAGATGGCGTTGCCAGGGCCGACTTCCTGCTGGAATTGGCGGATGGCCTCCAGAAAAGGCTGGCTTTCAATATCTCCCACTGTGCCGCCGACTTCGATAATAGCGATTTCGGTTTCTTTGGTGGTGTAGTTTCTGTGAAAACGGCTTTTTATCTCATTGGTAATGTGAGGAATGACCTGAACGGTGCCGCCGCCGTAATCGCCCCGGCGTTCCTTTTGCAGAACGGACCAGTAGACTTTTCCGGTGGTTACGTTGGAGTTTTTATTGAGACTTTCATCAATAAAGCGTTCATAATGGCCCAGATCCAAATCGGTTTCTGCGCCGTCGTCGGTTACGAATACTTCCCCGTGCTGTATCGGGTTCATTGTCCCGGGATCGATATTGATATAAGGGTCAAATTTCTGCATGGTGACTTTATAGCCGCGGGCTTTTAAAAGTCTCCCCAAAGATGCGGCCGTGATCCCTTTTCCGAGTCCGGATACGACACCGCCTGTTACGAACACATATTTTACTGACATGGTAAATTCTCCTGAATTTTTTCCTGCGGGGGTATTTGATCCCCCATTACCTGCTGTAGGATACTGACTCATTGTATCATGGGCAAAGGGAAAAAACCACTCTTTTGCATGAAAAAGTTTAGAAATGTTTTATAGTTTCAGGCTTTTTTCATGGAATTTTCATGGAATGGAACTTGATTTATAAGGGTAGGGTCTCTATAATAAAAATGATGGTCTCCCGGAGAAACGGGAGGCAGGAGGGATATATGGACAACGGAAATTTAAATCAATACGGAGAAGGAAACGGCGGGAACAATAACCGGGGCGGCGGCAATAACGGCAACCGGGGCGGCGGGCCGGGAGATCAGAATCCCCGGCGTCAGAGCCTGCTGCTTTTACTTGTTGCGGCGCTGGTGACCTTGCTCTGTATGAGTTATTTTATGAAAGTCATGGGGAGTGCCACCAACAAAGAGATTCCCTATAATGAATTTGTCAGAATGGTGGAAGACGGCGAAGTGGAAAGTGTGGAGATCACTTCCGACCGGATCAATATCGTACCCAAACAGCCGAAGCAGCAGAAAGAAAGCCTGCTGTATCAGGCCCCCCAGATCACTTATTATACGGGAAAGGTAGAGGACGATAACACATTGACGGAGCGGCTGTTGGCTCACAATGTGGAGGTTTCGGGAGACATCCCCGATAATTCCAGCTTCCTTCTGTCTATTCTTGTGACTTATGTGCTGCCGATTGCACTGTGCTGGATATTGCTCAGCTTTCTGTTCCGAAAGATGTCGGGGGGCGGAGGTCCCATGGGTGTGGGCAAGAGCAATGCCAAAGTATACGTACAGAAGGAAACCGGCGTCACATTCAAAGATGTGGCAGGAGAGGACGAAGCAAAGGAGTCTCTGCAGGAAGTAGTGGATTTCCTGCACAATCCGGGACGCTATGTGAAAATCGGGGCCAAGCTGCCAAAGGGGGCTCTGCTTGTGGGCCCGCCCGGAACGGGGAAGACATTGCTTGCCAGGGCGGTAGCCGGAGAAGCGCATGTTCCTTTCTTTTCGCTTACCGGTTCCGATTTCATAGAGCTGTACGTGGGTGTGGGAGCCTCCCGTGTGAGAGACCTGTTCAAAGAGGCGACAAAAAATGCTCCCTGCATCATTTTTATAGACGAAATCGATGCCATCGGACGCAGCCGGGATTCTAAATACGGCGGCGGCAATGAAGAGAGAGAACAGACGTTGAATCAGCTCCTGTCGGAAATGGACGGTTTTGACACTTCCAAGGGGATTTTGATTCTGGGGGCCACCAACAGGCCGGAAATACTGGACAAGGCGCTGCTTCGTCCGGGACGGTTTGACAGGCGGATTATTGTGGATAAGCCGGATCTGAAAGGCCGGGTGGAAATTCTGAAGGTACATGCCAAAGACGTGCTGATGGACGACAGCGTGGATCTGGACGCGATTGCCCTTGCCACCAGCGGCGCGGTGGGCGCGGATTTGGCGAATATGATAAACGAGGCGGCCATCAA
>DPJQ01000175.1:3224-3557 GCA_003542935.1 Lachnospiraceae bacterium
GTCCGATCTGGCAAATATGATCAACGAAGCAGCCATCAATGCGGTGAAAGAAGGCAGAGGATATGTATGCCAGAAAGATCTGTTCAACGCGGTGGAAGTCGTTCTCGTAGGGAAGGAAAAGAAAGACCGGATTATGAGCAAAGAGGAGCGGAAGATCGTTTCCTATCATGAGGTGGGACACGCTCTGATCAGCGCCCTGCAGAAAAATTCCGAGCCTGTACAGAAAATTACGATCGTACCCAGGACAATGGGAGCGCTGGGATATGTGATGCATGTGCCGGAAGAGGAAAAATATCTGAATACCCAGGCGGAACTTCATGATATGCTGGTAGG
>DPJQ01000175.1:3871-4302 GCA_003542935.1 Lachnospiraceae bacterium
GGAACTTCATGATATGCTGGTAGGACTTCTGGGAGGCCGGGCGGCGGAGGAAATCGTATTTGATACGGTGACGACGGGAGCTGCCAACGATATCGAGAGAGCTACCAATATTGCCAGAAGTATGGTAACCCAGTACGGTATGAGCAAAAAGTTCGGCCTGATGGGACTGGAATCCGTGGAGAGCCGTTACCTGGACGGACGGACGGTTATGAACTGCGCCGATGTCACGGCCGCCGATGTGGATGCGGAAGTGATGAAGATTTTGAAGGAGTGTTATAAAGAGGCGAAGCGCCTGTTAAGAGATAACCGCAAGGTGATGGATGAACTGGCGGATTTCCTGATTCAGAAAGAGACGATAACCGGTAAGGAATTTATGAAGATTTTTCGTAAAATCAAAGGCATTCCCGAGCCGAAAGAAGACGAGAAGGATA
>DPJQ01000014.1 GCA_003542935.1 Lachnospiraceae bacterium
CCGAGTTTTATTGTCAGAGAGATCAATGGATCCCCGATAATCCGTGACGATCTGCTGGATGATCCACATGCCCATGCCCGTGCCGTCCTCATCCAGGCTGCCGGACGCAGAACGCTTGTTGGTCTCAAAGGGCTCCAGAGTCCGTTCAGGGTGCTTTTTGTACATGTCCAACAACCCCCAGCCGGTGTCCAGATAGTCTATCAGGATACCGGAGCCCTGCAGAGGCGTCAGAGAAATTGCAATTCGCTTTTCCGAAAGGGGAATTTCACTTTCCCGTTCAAAGGAAGTCACGCTGTTTGAGATCAAATTGTTGAGGATATTTTCTATATCCATCATGAAGCAACGCAGTGTAAGCTGAGAGTCACAACGGAATTCCAAGGTCGCTCCACTTTTACGCAGGACGGCCTGCCAGGCACTCACAAAATCTGCCAGTTCCTTCCCCAGAAAGAACATACGCCGGCGGCGTTTATCCTTTTGGATGGCGCCGATGGTCAGATTGAACCAGGAGGCAAAATGCTTCTTGCTGTCTATCGCATGAAGGATCTGCTCAATGGCGTATAGAGCATCGTTGTCAAGTTCCAGCGCCTCATAGGATGCGTCCAGATACATACCTATATTATTCGTCAGGGTGCGGATTTCATGCATGAACTGGTTGGTGATGATCCCTGTGGTGGCAAGTGTACGCAGCATTTTGAGCTCGTCCCGCAGTTCCTGAATTTCCTGCTCCTTGTCCTCCAGGATATCGTCAATCAGTTTTTTGACCTGGACAGGGTTCGCAGACGGCGCTCTTTCCTCAAAGTTGGAATTGGATGCCGACGGAATGGATACCTTGGGGGATGGATTTTGCTCTTGTTCAGCTTCCCATTGACGGCGTTGTTCCGCCAGCTTTGCCAGCTCGTCCAGCTCATGCTGCCGCCGCTGCCGTTGCTTATCGTATTCGCTTAACTTCCGGCCCACATACTGCCGATCCCGCTCGAATTCATCAATAACGGCGATCAAAATCTCCTTAAACTGCACAAATCCGGGGCCATCCTGAAGGCCGTTCCGGTTGGCATCGTCCTCCAGATTGCTGTTTTGCCGGGAGATGTTGACAATGCCCATGATCTGCTCTGAACCAACCCGCCAGCGTCCCGTCAGATGGGAAATAGCCGCCGGCTGCCGGTTCCGCCGGGAGGACAACTCCAGCCAATCAAAGTCGTTGTCTCCATATTCCCCATAGGGGCGTACCCGGAAGTGATCCCGATAGACCTTGATCCCGCCGAACTCCTTCGTGAAATTTTTCCGTCCAGTAAAATCTCTGTAAAAAAATTTTTTCTGGTCATGCTGCGATGCGGTTACCTTATTAAAATACAGGACGCCTTCAAATTCCCCAATCAGGTTTTCCCCCTCCGGTTGGGAGACAATTTCAGCTATGGGGCGGACAATAGAGATCGGCTTTCCATTGAAGTAAGCTGCGTCCTCAAGAGAGAATCCCGCCTCCGTCAGATCCAGTTTTCCCAAAACGTCAAATTCATTGCGAATCAGCTGTATTTGCAGGACGCTCCCTGTGTTTTCCTCTCCGCTGCGGATCTGAAACATGATCTTGTAGTCGAACTGTTCCACACTGTTGCTGTGGATCTCCGCGTTTTCCGGGGCAGTTTCATCGTTGAAAAAGAAAATCTTGAAATTATCCACCGCCTCTGGCGGGAGCAGGTTGGCAAGGTGCCGGCGGATTCTGTCCTGCATTGGCTCAGACCAGTCATCGTGGAGAGAACTCAGCCAGAAAACAGTCCCTGTGTCATGAAAATCATATTCCGGGCGGCTGAGCAGTTCAGCCATGGGCTGATTTTTCCAGCCGTCGATTTCCGCGAAGGAAAGGAGCGATTCATCCGTATCATAGAGCTGAGCCTGCACCTCCGAGATTTTTCGGTTGTTAGAAAAATCGTTCCAGGAGACATCCCACACCAGGGAAGAAGTTCCTGTGGAGGTCCACATCTGGCATCGGTCGGAGATCCGATCCAGGGCAAAACGGCCAATCCCCTTAGCGCCCGTCTTGATACGGCCGCGGCGGCTGACATAGGCGGTCTTCTTGGAGGAGTTGCCGATGGTCATCCAGTGCTTCCGAATGATGTCTTCCGTCATACCCTCTCCATTGTCCATCATCAGGAGGATCTGCCAGTTTTCATCATAATAGATACACACCGCCGAGGCGTCTGCGTCGTAGGCGTTTTTCGTCAGCTCCAAAATCGCTCCTTCGATTTTGGAGACATTTTCGCGACCGATCAATCGCGCAGTATATGCGTCCACGTCAAAGGAGATATTTCGCTCATTTTTCCACATATGCTGTGCCGCCTCACTCTCCGGTTGTATTTTCCGGGTGTGGATGCTGAGAGATGAAATCATACCAATATGTAGTATATACCAAAACTTGTCTGAATGCAATCACAAAGCAGCTTTTTAATGCTCCCAAAGCACTCTCTTTCAACGAGATCGAGGGAATGGCAAGCCATTCCCTCGATTTTTGTCTACCGCCCCGCTTCCGCCAGCATGTTCTCTATTAAAATTCCGTACCCCTTCTCCGGCTCGTTGACCATCACGTGGGTCACCGCGCCCACCAGCTTCCCGTTCTGGAGGATGGGGCTGCCGCTCACGAGTGATGTCAATATGGGACAACAAATTTTCTGAGCATATCTTTTATCCCGAAGCAGGGAATACGTCTCCCCTCAAACGCCTTTGCATCAGCGTCTGCCGGATCTCATTGAGCCGATGGATGGTATGGGGGGAAAGGGACTCAGATAATGTCCGCTCATTGACAAAGGAGACAATATCTGACACAGGTGCCCCCGCACGGAACATACTGTCCAATTCGTTTACATCGCTCGCGCCAACTCGGGTGTAAGGTAATGCCAATGACTTGAATTCGCTGGGAGTCAGTTCAAGGACGCCGCCGCCATAATACCTGCCGCTATATTCACACAGGGCCAACGTGAGCGAATTGTAAAAACAAAATACCACACTTGCGGCGTCATATCCCTCCGCCAGGCGGATGTGATACCCGGCATCCGTCGTATGTACAGCCATTTGATTGATATAGAGATGCGGAAGCTTGTCGGATCGTTTGAAGAAAAAAACATCGCCATAATGAACAATAGGAACTCCATACCAGGGGACGCGATTCCTGCATTTATGCCGATCCCTCAGCTTGATATGGTTCGTCTCTTCTTCGCCTACTCGTCTCAGATACGCAAGAACCCCGGAAGGGATATACTTCTCATGTGCCAGATTGAGCAAATAAACAGGAACGTGGTTATTCTGAAGTTCTTGAAACAGACGCTGATCAAAAACGATCGTATCTGTCTTGATAAGAGAGTTTTTCTGTAAGATGGGCAGGACACAGTGCTGCGCCTGATTTTCTTCCACAAAGTCCCGATCAACGATAAAATACTTGTTTCCCCCTGTCACGATCCCCGGTGCACAAGGCCCTAACTGCCCCATTTGGAGACAACGCTTGGAGCAATCTTGCAGCAGTTGGATATCCTCGTCACGCAAAACGGCGTTGGACCACTTCTTCAAGGGCTTATTTTTTTCAATCCGGCTTTGATGAAGAGGCGTAGCGTCGCCCGGTGAAGCGTAAACGAAGTAATCAATATAAGGCGACGCATTCTGACAGTTGGAGAGATAGACCAGACAGGTGTGCTGTTCAATCTCTGGAAAAATGTTCTCCTCAAAAGTAAATATCTTGATATTGTTGAACCTCTGTTCCAGATACAGTCGAAGCTTCTCTGCAAACTGTACCTGAAGAAATTCCGCTGGCAATACAAAAAAAATGGTTCCGTCCGGCTGCAGAAGCCCCACGGATGCCACCAGGAAGGCGCTCCACAGATTCTGCATGACAGACTTGTCAACGTGCTCCTTTTCAAATAGTGCCCGCCCCTTTTCCCGCACTTGGCTATCCATATTCTTCAGATTGATATAGGGCGGATTCCCGATAATCAAGTCGTAGCACTCCTTACAGTGCTCCGCATAGTCCAGATAATCTCCGACAAAATAGTGCAGTTCGGGCGCAGAGATACGGGAGCGCATGTCCAGGATCTTTGCCTCAAACAGTTCCACTGCATCAATATGACAACCTGGCTGCCGGAGCAGTTCTGGCAAGAACCGCCCGTCTCCCGCAGCCGGCTCCAATGTCCTGCGGAAATTCTGCCCCTGACCGGCTAGAAATCGAACCATGAATCGTATGACGCGCTCCGGCGTGTAATAAGAGCCCGTTTTTTTTTCGTCCACGTATGTACCTACTCTCTTGCAGCGTACAGCGCATCCAAGATATCTTGCAGCACGGTATCCATCTCCACGTAGTATTGGCACTCCGCAGGACTCAGCAGTCCCGCCCGGTTCTTTTCCCGCATCCGTTCCATTTGAATGCGGAGTTGCTCCACCTTCCAAAACAGCTCCGTTTTGCGCAGGTGAAAATTCAGCAGCTGGCACATCTGCGTTCCTAAGGGTGTCCGGCCTACAATGTGGCCGCTGTCCGTTCGCGTCAGATGCTGATCGAACTCCCGGGAAGCCGGATCAACAAAGCCAATGCTGTCGCGGAAGGGAACCGTCTTATCCCCCGTAGGCCACTGATTGGATTTGATCTGGTTGCACTTGGGACACGCCCACACAAAATTGGAATAGTCCTTCTCCCGGTCCAGATCCAGGGCCTTTGGAACGAAGTGATCCACATGGAAGCAGGCGCGGAGCCGCTGTCCGTTTTTCCCACAATACCCGCACAGTCCACCAAAATCCTCTTCCAGCATGGTCCTGGCGCTCTGCTGGGAAATTTTGGGCAGATGCACACGCCGTTTGATCTCTATCTCTCCATGTACCCGCATAATAATTGATTCCTTTGTAAATATTTATTTGTTTTCCAGCAACGCCTCGCCTCTCTGCAGCAACGCGTCCAGCTTTTTCTCAAAATCCGAGTGCAGGAACTTTTCCGGCAGCTTCTCCACCATCCCGTAGGATGAGAGGACTCGGTAAAGGCGGCAAAGTTCCTCCTCCTCTGTCACGGACAGTCCTTCTGCTTGCTTCCGTCGGAGCAGAGCCTCGTACTCCTCACATTTCAACTCCCGTCGGTGCCTGAATACCTCGGCGCAGTCCTTTAGATGGTCTACAAATTTCTGGAAGTCGTTCACTCGCTCCTCATTACCAGCCTCGGTGTCGAATATGGTCTTGCTGTAGATATAGCAGTTGGCAACCAACTGATCCGTGATCCGTGCTCTTTCCACAGCTGTCATGATAAAGCAGGTCATATCCGGTATGATGTCGCTGATATAGCTGACCAGCGCGCTGCCGTTGTATCCCACGGTTCCCACCATTTTATAATCGATCAGAATCGCCTCCACCTGATGCCGGTAGATTTGTTTAATGTATTCTGATTTATCGGCAGTGGTCTCAAAGGCGATCAGCTGGATCTCCTGCCGGGCCAATTTCCTTGCATAATTGCTGAACTGCTCCTGCGAGTCATCAATGTATCCAATTTTAAGCATCAGAGCCTCCCAATGTTCCCGAGTTTTATTGTCAGAGAGA
>DPJQ01000145.1:0-4364 GCA_003542935.1 Lachnospiraceae bacterium
CATGGTGGAGACCGGCTTCACCAGGGCGAAGAACGCCGGAAATATTATTATGAAAAACCTGATGGATTTCTGTATCGGCACGGTGGTGTTCATTGGCTTCGGTTACGGGATCATGAACAGCGAGCACTATATCGCCGGAGTGATCGGTGTGCCGGAATACGGCATGTTTGCTGATTTTGCCGGATTTAACTGGTCAAACTTCGTGTTCCAGCTGGTATTTTGTGCCACGGCGGCCACGATCGTTTCCGGTGCCATGGCCGAGAGGACGAAATTCATCACATATTGTATCTATTCGGCGGTGATCAGCCTGATCGTCTATCCCATAGAGGCGGGATGGGTATGGAATGCCCAGGGCTGGCTGGCCCAGATGGGATTTGTAGATTTTGCGGGCTCCGCCGTAATCCATATGGTGGGCGGCATCACAGCGTTTATCGGCGCGGCCTTTTTAGGGCCCCGTATCGGCAAATACAGTAAAGATAAGAAGACAGGGCAGGTGACGGTCCATGCGTTTCCGGGACATTCCCTGACTCTGGGCGCTCTGGGATGTTTCATTTTGTGGTTTGCCTGGTACGGCTTCAACGGCGCGGCGGCCACTTCGGTGGAACAGATGGCGCAGATCTTCGGCACCACGACCCTGGCTCCGGCGGTGGCCACCGTCACCTGTATGGTCTTTACCTGGGTGAAAAACGGCAAACCGGACGTTTCCATGTGTCTGAATGCCTCCCTGGCCGGCCTGGTGGCTATCACGGCGGGCTGTTCCAATGTAGACGCGGTGGGCGCCATCATCATCGGTATCGTAGCCGGTATCCTGGTGGATGTGGTGGTGGAAACCGTGGATCAGAAGATCAAGGTGGACGATCCGGTGGGCGCGGTGGCCGTCCACGGGGCCAATGGCCTGTGGGGTACCATTGCGGTGGGATTGTTTGATTATAATAACGGCCTGTTCTACGGCGGCGGCGTCCATCAGCTCATCGTCCAGCTCACCGGCGTGGTGGCGATCCTTATCTATACGGCCATCGTCATGTCTTTGGTTTTCCTGGCGTTAAAGCATACCATCGGCCTGCGTGTGACCGCCGAGGAGGAAGTGCTGGGTCTTGATTATATGGAGCACGGGCTGGTATCGGCCTATGCGGATTTCCTCCCCGTATCCTCTGCCACCATGGGACTGGAATATGAGGGCGACGACCATGTGGAGGTGGAAGACCTGCGGAAAGAGAAGCTGGCCCCGGTTCTGCCCGAGGGCAGGACGGAGCCTGCCGGACGGTTCACCCGGATCACCGTGGTCTGCAAGGAAGAGAAATTTGCTCTGCTGCGTAACGCCATGAACCAGATCGGCGTCACAGGCATGACGGTATCCCATGTGATGGGCTGCGGCCTGCAAAAAGGCAAGAGCGGCCAGTACCGCGGCGTCGAGATGAGTATGAACCTGCTGCCGAAGCTTCAGGTAGATATCGTGGTATCCACCGTGGCCCCCGAGCTGGTGGTGGCCGCGGCCAAGAGGGCGCTGCACACCGGCCAGTACGGCGACGGCAAGATCTTCCTGTACGATGTGGAGAATGTCATCCGCGTGCGTACCGGGGAGGAAGGCTACGATGCCCTGGTGGGCGGTAAGAAATAAATTTGCTAATCTCTCTTTTACTTATATCCGAGGCGCTGTCTCCTTTGCGGAGGCGGCGCCGTTTTTTGCGCGGCAAAACCCGGAAAGCCGCCCCCCGAATCGTTACGTTGAACGGGCTCAGGCCGTAAAAAGCAATGATATAACAAATTGATATAGCAGAGATATCTATTAAAACTTGACTTCTGGAAATCAGCGTTCTATACTTTAAATAAATTTAACAAACATAAAAAATTTGTTGCATAAATATATGTGGAAATAGTCCAGGGAGCCGGGAATGATTTCTTGGTTCCCTGTTTGTTTGCGGCGGTATGCAGAACCAATGTCAGTCACTTAAGCCGTCACACAGCTGCGGATTTTTTATATGCGGGGGGAGAAAGATGGTGGAAAAAGAGAAAATGCGGAAACTCACATGTCTGGGCCTGGCCCTTCTGCTTTTCCTGCTGGCGTGGCAGGAGCCGGCAGCGGTGTCGGCGTCTGTTACGGCGGGGGAGGCAGACAGTGTCTGGAAGAGGACAAAGGCTTATATTCTGGACATTGACAAAGAGCCGGGCTATGACAGCCAGTGGTTCGCCCTGGGCCTCGCCCGCAGCGGTATGGATCTGAACAGCTCTTATTTCCAGACCTTTTACAAAAATGTAGCTTCTTACATAACGGAGAAAAAAGGGGAGCTTCACCGGGTGAAGTATACAGAATACTCCAAAGCCATTCTCGCCCTGACCGCCGTCGGCAAGGACGCCCGGGACGTGAACGGATACAATCTGTTCTGGTATCTGGCCGATTTTTCCATGGTCACGCGGCAGGGGTTCAACGGCCCGATCTGGGCCCTGCTGGCTCTGAACAGCAATCCGGCCTACGAGATTCCTCTCCGGGACGACGTGGACCAGCAGACCACGGAGGAAGTGCTGGTGGAGTATCTTCTGAGACGGGAGGTGTCGCAGGGAGGCTGGTCTTTGATCGGCGATACAGCAGATGCGGATATCACGGCTATGACGATCCAGGCCCTGGCGCCCTATTACCACAGGGAAGGGTACGAGGCCGTGACGGCGGCGATAGACAGGGCGCTTGTCCGTTTGTCAGACATGCAGCGGCCCACGGGCGGATTTGCCTCCATGGGGGCGGATAATTCGGAGAGCTGTGCCCAGGTACTGGTGGCCCTGTGTGCCCTGGGCATTGATCCCCAGAAGGATTCCCGTTTTAGCGGGCGGGGGAGCGGCGTCGTAGGGGATCTGTTGTCCTACTACAAGCCGCAGAAAGGCGCAGACGGAAAAGACAGAACGGACAGGGGCGGTTTCATGCACGTCAGGCCCGGCGGGCAGAACAATGGCGGCGCCGCGCCGGGAGAGATAGACGGGATGGCCACAGAGCAGGCTTTTTATGCGTTCACAGCCTACAGACGGCTTTTGGACGGAAAGTCTGCCCTGTACGATATGTCCGATCTGTCCCTGAAAAAAGGAGAAACCGTGGTGCCGGGGGAGGATGATCCGCCGGGCAGTGAAGGCAACTCCGGGAAAACAGAAGGGAACGGCCAAAAAAAGGATGATAGCAAAAAAGGAGATGACGGCAGCACGTCAAAGGGTAATCAATCCTCCAAAACGACGAAAAAGCCTTCGGGCACGAAGAAAAAGGCTACCGGCGCAATAAAGACGGCCGGCGCGAAAAAATCTTCCGGTACCAAGAGGTCATCCGGCGGGAGCGGCCAAAACCAGAACACGGAGAATTCCGATACATCAGAGATATCGGATACCTCGGATGTTTCTGAATTGTCGGAAAGCTCTGAAATTCCGGAGAGCTCAGGAATCCCCGAGAGTTCCGGAATTCCCGAGGCCGCAGATGCAGATGGCTGGAGCTTCGCCGGGGAAGAGTACGTGCCGGATTCTTCGGCATCCCCGGAAACAGAGGGTAACCAGGAGGCCGCACCTCCCGAAGAAGATCGGCCGAAGGGGTCGGCTCCCTACGGGATACTGGTCGCCTGCATACTGGGCTGTGGTATTGCCGGGGGCGGCGCGGTCTGGTACAGGGGCAAACGAAAAGGAAACGGATAAGAGCAGCGTGCGGTGCAGGAACTGCCGTACAGAAAGGCATTCGATACGTTTTCAAGGAGGAGAGATGAAAGGGAAGAAAACGGGAGCAAAGAAAGTTTTTTGGGGAAGGCTCATCCTGCTGATGTTTGCGGCCGTTCTGTTTGCGGGCTGCGGGAACCGCAGCACAAAGACGAAAGACGCCGAGGCCAGCAAGGAGAAGATCGATGACGTGGTGCAGATCCCCGAGGACGGTGTGATCACCAGGGAGCAGTTTGAGGCCTTTGAGGGAACCGACAGGGTCATTACTTTCGAGGGACAGTCCGGCGACATTTCCTATAAATGGGAATATCCGGGTCGGAATATTCATAACGCCACGGATATGGATCTGTCCGTGGATTTCACCACCGACGACGGGGGGCTGGCACAGATCAAATCCCTGTCGGGGGAGGCGCCCTTTGCCGTCGGCATGAAACTCAAAGGGACGGGACTGATCACCGTGCCCACCCTTACCGTGGAGCTGCCGGAGGCCTGGGATGCGGATACGGCGGTATTCTGTAAGGAGAAGGACGGCAAGGCGGTGAAGCTCTCCGATGCTGATCTGGTTACGGAGGGCAGCGGGACAGACGCCCGCACGGTGCTGTCCGTCAAGGTGACGGAGGTGGGGGATACCTATTACGTGGTGGCAGGGCTTTCCGGCGAAGCCATGGCCGCCCGCCAGGAGACGG
>DPJQ01000145.1:4669-6084 GCA_003542935.1 Lachnospiraceae bacterium
ACGCCCGCCAGGAGACGGAGGCATCTGCGGCGGAACAGGAGAGCTCAGATATTCCGGAGGCATCCGGGGAAGAAGATTCTTCCGCCGCCGGGGAAAGCGAGACGGAGGATCCCTCTGACAGCGGCCAGGAAGAGAAATCTTCCGGTCAGAACCCCGGGGAAGAAAACGGGTCGGAGAAAAAGGATGGCAGCGGCAAAAGCGGATCCTCATCAAAGGACAGCAGTAAAAAGGACAAGAACGATACGGATAAAAAAGAGGAAGAGCCCTCCCAAACCATGACCTGTACCATCTCCATAAGCTGTGCCTCTATTCTGGACAATATGGATAAACTGGAGAAGGGCAAGGAGGAATTTGTTCCCTCCGACGGCTGGATCCTGGAGCCCACGGAGGTGGAGTTTACCGAGGGAGACTCGGTGTTTGATGTGCTCCTGGCAGTCTGCAGGGCCGCCGACATCCATATGGAGCATTCCTACACGCCCCTCTACGGCAGCGAATATGTGGAGGGCATCAATCAGCTCTATGAATTTGACTGCGGCGACTTGTCCGGTTGGATGTACAACGTGGATTCCTGGTTCCCGAATTATGGCTGCGATAAATATATCCTCTCCGACGGAGAGACCATCCAGTGGGTGTACACCTGCGACCTGGGCAGGGACGTGGGCGACAATTCCATGTGGGAATAGGCGGGTGGAACTATGGGCGATACATTTTCCACCTGTCATCCGATCGTAAACCTGCTGTATTTTGTGTTTGTCATAGGCGTGTCCATGTTTCTGATGCACCCGGTGTTTCTGGGGATCAGCCTGGTCTGCGCTACGGTTTACTGCGCCGTGCTGCGGGGCATAGGAAAGACAGTCAGGAGCTTCTGTCTGTTTACCCTGCCGATGCTCATTATCGTAGCTCTGGTCAATCCCATGTTCAACCATTACGGTGTGACCGTGCTCTTTTATCTGGATAACGGAAATCCTATTACCCTGGAGAGCATGGTCTACGGGGTGGCCATGGCTGCCATGCTGGCCAGCGTGGCTCTGTGGTTCCGCTGTTACAGTGAAGTCATGACTTCCGATAAATTTATCTATCTCTTTGGCAGGGTCATCCCGGCCCTGTCGCTGATCCTGTCCATGTGCCTGCGCTTTATTCCGAAATTCAGCCAGCGTATGCAGGTGATCAGCAACGGGCAGAAATGCATCGGACGGGATATCAGCAACGGGAATCTGGTGCAGAAACTGCGCCACGGTATCACGTCCCTGTCCATTCTGATCACCTGGTCTTTAGAGAGCGCCATCGACTCGGCGGACTCCATGAAGGCCAGGGGCTATGGCCTGAAAGGGCGGACGGCCTTTTCCATTTACCGCCTGGATCGGCGGGACAGGCTGTTCCTTGCCGTCATGGCGATACTGGCGGGGGGGTTTTTT
>DPJQ01000145.1:6383-16469 GCA_003542935.1 Lachnospiraceae bacterium
ATGGCGATACTGGCGGGGGGATTTTTTGTGGGCTGCGGCCGGGGCAATGCCTATGTGATGTATGACCCGAAGATCCGCATATCCGGATTTCCGCCCACGGTGGGAGGCATACTTACCTATTGTATATACGGTGTGTTCTGTCTTTTGCCGGTGCTGCTGGATGCGGCGGACGGGTATCGGTGGGCCAGGCTCCGCAGGGAGGTGGCCCGTGCAGGCCGGGCGGATTACCGGCTGTGGGCCGGCGGGGAGGTACAGAAGAGATGAATCTCGTTGAGATAAAAAATTACAGTTTTTCCTATCCGGACTGTGCCGGGGAGGCGTTGCATGAGATCAGCCTGTCTCTGCGGGCAGGGAGCTTTACGGTGCTCTGCGGACAGTCGGGCTGCGGGAAGAGCACGCTGCTTAGGCAGCTGAAAACGGTGTTGAGCCCCCACGGCAAAAAGCAGGGGGAGATTTATTTCGGCGGAAAACTCCTGAGGGATATCGGGCAGCGTACCCAGAGCGCCCGGATCGGCTTTGTGATGCAGGATCCGGACAGCCAGATCGTGACAGACAAGGTATGGCACGAACTGGCTTTCGGGCTGGAGAGCCTGGGCTACGATACGGCCGCGATCCGGCTCAGGGTGGCGGAGATGGCTTCCTATTTCGGTATCCAGCAGTGGTTTTACAGGGGGGTGGAGGAGCTTTCCGGCGGACAGAAGCAGCTGTTGAACCTGGCGGCCATCATGGCCATGCATCCTACGCTGCTGATCCTGGATGAGCCCACTTCCCAGCTCGACCCCATCGCGGCCTCGGACTTCCTGGAGACGGTGAAAAAGATCAACCGGGATCTGGGCACCACGGTGCTCATGACGGAGCATCGTCTGGAAGAGGTGTTTCCCGCGGCGGACAGGGCCGTAGTGATGGAGACCGGACATATTATATATGAAGGAACTCCGGAGGAGGCGGGGCTGTGGCTCCATGGCCGGAACCACGAGATGTTTACGGCCATGCCCGCGCCGATGCAGATCTATGCGGGAACGGAGGGGATCCGGAGCCGTGCGGTTTTGGATCCCCGGCACAGAGAAGGGCCAGACGCGAAAGCCGGGAAGGAGGCGTCCGCCCACTGCCCCATGACCGTGCGCGCGGGCCGGGGCTGGTTGAACGATACGCTGGGCTGGACGGAGGATTTTGCTTATCTGGAGGAAAAGGAGCATAGCGGGAAACATGCCGCGGACAAAGGCCGGCAGTCCGGGGAAACGGGCAGTCCGGGGATCTTTCGCGGAAGCTTTGCGGACCGTGCCGTGACGGATCCGGTCATAGAGCTGGACGAAGTCTGGTTCCGCTATGACAGAGATCTGCCGGACGTGGTCAAGGGTCTGTCCATGCGGGTGCAGAGGGGAGAATTTTATTGTCTTCTGGGCGGCAACGGCACGGGCAAGAGCACCACGCTGTCCCTGATCAGCCGGGTGCGTAAGCCCTATCGGGGCCGGATACGGATCGGCGGGCGGGATATCCGCAGCTACAGCGAGCGGGAGCTGTACCAGTCCTGGCTGGGCGTGGCGCCCCAGAATCCCCAGAGCCTTTTTGTGAAAAAGACGGTAGAACTGGAGCTCTACGAGATGATCGGCGGCACGAAGGAGCGCGTGAGCGCGGAATTCCCGGTGGATATGGAGAAGCGCGAGGTGGTGGCCCAGATGGCCGCCCTCACCCATCTGGACAGCCTGATGGGACAGCATCCCTATGACTTAAGCGGCGGCGAGCAACAGCGGCTGGCTTTGGCAAAAATCCTGCTGCTGCGCCCGAAGATCCTGCTCCTTGATGAGCCCACCAAAGGCCTGGACGCTCATTTCAAGGAGGAATTTGCGGGGATACTTAAAAAACTGCAGGCCCATGGGGTGACGGTTTTCATGATATCCCATGATATCGAGTTCTGTGCCCGCCACGGAGACCGCTGCGGCATGTTTTTCGACGGCAATATCGTCACGGAAAACCCGCCGGGGGATTTTTTTGCCGGAAATAACTTCTATACGACTTCCGCCAACCGCATGGCCCGTCATATCTGGCCGGGAGCCGTGACCGCGGAGGATGTGATCGCGGACATCCATGCGCGTCTGGCGGAATAGAGCAGGGACGGAACATGCCTGTGCATCGGAAGAAACCGGAGACGGAGGATGCGTACAGGCAGCCGGATGGAGAACAGGATATGAACGGACAGGGAAGTATCTCCGCCGCGGAGGCGGGCAGGGATGATCAGACCGCCCGGGAAGAATTTCTGGACAGGTATCTGAATGCAAAAGATGTATGGGCGGAACAAAAAAAACGGAAAAACCGCACGGGTATCCGCAGGCTCCTGGCGGGCCTGGTAAATGAGATCCGCACGGAGGCCGAGACGCCCATAGAGCCCTACGAGGGGGAAGCGGAAACCGGGGAGGCAGCAGGGAAGGATCGGAGGCTGTCCAAACGGACTGTCGCTTCCCTCGTGGTGCTGTGCCTGCTGGTGCCCCTCACCATCGCTTTCGGTGTCACGTTTCTGAATGACAGGAAGTACGTATTTATCAGCGTGGTTTTGCTTTTCTATGCCATGCTTCCCTTTTTTATGATCTTCGAGGGGCGGAAACCCCAGGCCCGGGAGTTGATCGTCATTGCAGTGCTGGGCGCCATCACCGTGGCCGGACGGGCGGCCTTTTTTATGCTGCCCCATTTCAAGCCCATTGCGGCCATGGTGATCATAAGCGCCGTCACTTTTGGGCCGGAGTCCGGATTTCTGGTGGGCTGTCTGTCCATAGTAGTGTCCAATTTCTTTTTCGGTCAGGGTTCCTGGACGCCCTGGCAGATGTTTTCCTATGGTCTGATCGGCTTTGTGGCGGGCGTGTTGTTCCGGAAGGGGCTGCTGCCCCGCACCCGCCCGGCGCTGTGCGTGTACGGTTTTCTGTCTGTCATTTTCCTTTTCGGCGGCATCATGAATCCGGCCTCCCTGATTATGTATACCTCCCATATCACCTGGAAGGGTATACTGGCCATGTATATTAGCGGCATACCTGTGGATCTGGTCCATGCCACATCCACCGTGCTTTTTCTGTGGTTCGGGGCGCGGCCCATGATTGAGAAGCTGGAGCGGATCAAGAAAAAATACGGACTGATCGGCCATTAAAACCGAGTGGAAACAGCGGACCGAGTAAAATCCGTTCCTCTTGTGATTTCAGGTGGAGCAGGCTATAATAAAGGCAGAAAAGGGGACGGAAGCATGGGCGGGGCAGAGAGTAAAGAAAGAAAAGTTATTTCCATTGGCATGGAGGATTTTAGAGAGATCATAGATAAAAACGGATACTTTGTGGATAAGACGCAGATGATACAGAAGCTGCTGGATTCCAATTCCAAAGCGACACTGTTTACCAGGCCGCGCAGGTTCGGTAAGACACTGAATCTTTCTATGATCCGCCGGTTCTTTGAGGATGAGAGAAAGCCGGACGGGACGGCCGTTGACAACAGTCATTTGTTTGACGGGCTTGCCATTTCTAAATGCGGGGAGAAGTACCTGCGGCACATGGGAAAGTATCCTGTCATCAATCTTTCTTTGAAATCAGGGAAGCAGCCGGACTTTGAGACGGCCTATGCCAGCCTAAAGGATGAGATCACCAGGGAGTTTCAGCGTCATAGTTATATTCTGGCCGGTGAGATGTCGGAAAGAGAACGTGAAACGTTTGAAAGCATTTTGCGTGGAAAGGCGGAGAATATTCAATATGCCAAGGGCCTGCAGATTTTATCTGACTGTCTTGTCGGATATCACGGCAGAAAGTGTATCATTCTCATCGACGAGTACGATGTGCCGCTGGAAAATGCCCGGTTCTGCGAATTTTATGGCCAAATGATCGGGTTTATCCGTTCTTTGTTTGAATCTGCCTTGAAGACCAACGACAGTCTGGAGTTCGGCGTCATCACCGGGTGCCTCCGGATCAGCAGGGAGAGCATCTTTACGGGCCTGAACAACCTGGCGGTGAATACGATGCTGGGACCGGATTTTGGCGACAGCTTCGGATTCACCGACGGGGAAGTGGAAGCTATGCTGAAATATTATGGCCGTAGTGAAAAGCTGGAAGAAATCAGGACGTGGTATGACGGATACTGTTTCGGTGACAGGGAGATCTATAACCCGTGGAGTATTTTGAACTATGTGAAGAATGCGGGCTATGACCCGAAAACATTCCCGAAAGCCTACTGGGGCAACACCTCATCCAACAGCATTGTCAAGGAACTGATAGAGGACGGAAGCGAAAGCATCCGGGGTGAGATCGAGGCGCTGATCGCGGGAGGATATCTGGAAAAGCCGCTCCATGAAGAGATCACTTACGGAGATATCCATGAATCAGAGGATAACCTGTGGAATTTCCTGTATTTCACCGGCTATCTGACTTCCTGCGGGCAGCGGTACGACGGAGAGACCATCTTTGTCAAAATGCGGATACCCAATACGGAAATTCGTACTATCTATAAAAATACCGTTTTGTCCTGGTTTGATAAGAAAATACGGGCAGAAGACAGGACGCCTTTGGTCAAAGCCATAGAGGACGGAGACTGCACGGCAATAGAAGCTTTTATTAATAGACAGCTGCAGGAGACCATCAGTTTTTTCGACTATCAGGAGAGTTATTATCACGGTTTTCTGACAGGCCTTTTAAAAGGTAACAGAGGATATCTGGTGGCATCCAACCGTGAAAATGGACTGGGAAGGACAGATATCACCCTGAGGGAAAACCGCTTCCGGGGCAGGGCTGTAATACTGGAAATCAAGATCACAATGGATTTCAGGAAGATGGAAGAGTTGTGCCGGGAAGCGCTGGAACAGATTGAAACAAATCACTATGAGGATAATCTCGTCAGCGACGGGTACGGGCCGATCCTCAAATATGGGATCTGTTTTTTCAAGAAGGGCTGCATGGTGATGAAGGCGTGATTCCTGTTTATTTTTTAAGTATTCTCATTGCCTCATCTTCAGATGGCCTATGAGTTTCAATAAACACTATAAATTCACTGATTTTATCAGCGTCCCATCCTTCCTGTGTCAGCCTAATAATAATGTTTGTTGCTTCAGTCGCTGCCATATGATCACCTGCTTTCAAATTGTGGCCTGTATGGCTTGCTACAATGTAAGTTTATCACAATTTAGGTGTATAGTCTATTCAATATTTCGGCAGGATAAACTTATAAACGGTTATTCCCACAAACACCAGCAGATGCTTGTTAAAAATAATACTGTAGAACCGCAGAGGGAGACGTCTCTCCTTGCAAAAAGGAGGGAAAATATATATCATTGAGCCGGAGGAGGAGGGAGGCATTGAAATTGTCAGGTAATAGTAATGAAAAAAATAATGTGAATTTAATGGAAATTCCAGGTGTAAGAGGGTATAATATCTAGTAGTTTGCCGGAAAATGATGGCATGATAGTGATTTCAGATATAACTCATACATGGAAATAAAATCCCGCAGACGCGTGGTATACATCCTGTTATCCCGCAGTGGACTATGGTATAATAGTTAACGGGGAAAATGACAAAAATAAGTGGAGGAAAAATACTTCGGATCATTAGGATCCGGAGCGTTTTTCCTCCACTTTTTTTATTTCATTGTGAAAAACGAATGTCCTGAAATGGCGTTTTCAAGACGCTGGCGTTTGTTTCAACTTACCTTGATTATAGACACTGAAACTGTGCAAGTCAAGCAAAATTGAACATAACGCATATATCAATTCGTTATATCTTTCTCTTGTTGCGGATTATTTGTGAAGAGATTTGCGTCATTTTTCCTAAAGACAGGCCACGTAAAACGCAGAAAGACATGAAAAATACAAAGTTTATTTTTTAAGTGGTCAAATGAATGGTCAATCACCGCATATCAGACAGGAGGTAAAACACAATGCCGAGAAAAGGAGACAATATCCATAAGAGGCCGGACGGCCGCTGGGAAGGACGCTATCCCTTGTTTTACAAAGAAGATAAAACGATCCATTACGGATCTGTATACGCCAAAACCTACAAAGAAGCAAAAAGGAAGCTGGAGGCGGCCCGGCAGAACCATCCTTTTCTGTACCACAGGGATGTGACCCGCTGTGAGACTTTCCATGCGCTCGTTTTGTTATACCTGGAGGATGCCAGGCAGAGTCTGAAGGAAAGTTCCTATGTGCTTTACAGACGGCGCTGTGAACGGCATATCCTCCCTGCCCTGGGCGACGTCAAATGCACGGCGCTGACCCCGGACCGGCTTTTTGATTTCCTGGAAAACAAAAGGCGGACGGAATGCTTCTCGGACAACATGGTAGGAGGCCTGCGCGCTACCCTGGGGGCAATCCTGCGGTACGGCTTCACCCACCGCTATATCGAATATATCGAGATTCCACGATTGAAAAAATCGGAAAAAAGGACAGACCCGGCCGTTATTTCCGAGGAGGACTGCGCAAGGGTGAACCGTTATCTGGAAGACCATGCAGGCCTGCGCTCTCTGGGGATCCGGCTGTGTTTCGCCACGGGGATGCGGCTGGGGGAGATCTGTGCCCTGAAACGATCGGACATCCATCTGGACCGGGGGACGCTGCAGATATCGTCCACCATGGGCAGGATCCAGGACACCGACCCCGCGTCGGACAGGAGGACGAAGGTGGTCATCACTTCCCCCAAAACAGCCCATTCCCGCCGGGAGATCCCCATACCGGGCCGTCTGCTCGACGAACTGGAACGGCTCGACATGGAGCCGGACGCTTATCTGCTTACGGGGGAGAGCGGGCGCTACTGCGAACCCCGCAGGATGGCGGCCTATTTTTCCCGGGCACTGACGGCTTCGGGGGCGGCCCATTACCGGTTCCATTCAATCCGGCATACCTTCGCCACCCGCTCGGTGGCTATGGGCTTTGACACAAAGATACTCAGCGAGATCCTGGGACATGCCAGCGTGGCCTTTACCATGAGCCATTACGTACACCCTTCCATGGCCGAGAAAAGGAAGATGCTGGATGACCTGGCCGCAGTCTGTCTGCAGACAGATGGTCAGGAAAATGGTCGGCCCGCGGATCGCGCCTGACAGCATGCGGGTTCGGGGCGGCCGTCCTGAAAACGCCATTTCAAGACAGGCTGTGAAGCAGTATCAGTATATGAAAGAATCCCAAATACTATTCACAGCCGACGGTAAAAGTATAGCAGGAAACGGAACGGGGGAAAAGGTGAAAACCCGATACCTGCCGTAAAGTCCAGGTGGCTCTGGAATGGTACGGCAGCAGCCCCGGCGGCAGTTACCACTGTGATGCCTACCGACCGTATGTAATCCACTGGAGCGCTCCGGGAAGGAATACGGAAGGGCCTGACGGCAAAGCCAGGAGACGTCCTGCTATATAGGGATGAACAGAGATTCCGTGGTTCACATAGCAAATATGCGTGACCTCCTTTGTGCGTTTTACCGTCATTGGGAGCGGTGTTTTGGCTCAAAGTAACATATTGGCATTTCTTTTAAGAACAGGAGGTAAGATTATGAAAAGAATGTCAAAGAAACTTGTCAGCTTGATGCTGGCGCTGGTTATGACACTGTCGATGGCCATGAGCGTATGTGCGGCTCCTGCTACGGCAAAGAGCACGGTACAGGTTCCGATCAAGGCGGTTGTATCTGCTGCGGCTGTTGGTGGAACTGAAGATGAAGTCGTATTCGATACTGCGGTTACGGTTAATACGGACAATCCGCAGACGCTTCTTCAGGCAGTAGAGGCCATTACGTCAAGCCAAGGGATCTCTCTTGAAAAAAGGACTGCGAGCGATGGTATCTACATTGAAGGAATTGACGGTTATGAAACTGTGAATAAATATCCGACGCCAACTTCATGGGTAGGCGAATATTGGAAGGTCAGGGTGAAGGCCGGCGATACCGTAACGGAATATGGTAAGAGGCCGTCGTGGGCAGCTGCACCGCCGGCAGCAGGAGGCTGGTTTGACTCCCTTCTGGCGCCGAGCAACCTGGAACTGGGTGTTGAAAACAACCAGATGTATACCTGGGTGGATGATCCTGCTCAGAGCACAGGTGGTTTTAAGACCGACACCGTGGCAGTCGAGTTGATTTATGTCCATGAGGAAATGTCCTGGTAATAAAATTCATGGGAAGACAGGTTTCTAGATGATGAAATAGACGGGCCGCTGCTAATGCAATGGAGAATGTGTTGGCAGCGGCTTTCCGTAAGTAAAAGGAGATTAAATCTGTGAAAAATAAATTCGTAAAAGCCTTTTGCCTGTTGTTAAGTTTGGCAGTGCTACAACCGTTAAATTCGTTCCCGGTAGCGGCATCTACGGTTAATGTGACAGGGGAAACGGAGACAGTGCCGTGTTTTTTTTCGGATCAACCGACGCTTTTTTGGAAACATCTGCCCGGAGGCGAGGGACTGGAATGTAATATTAATTTCCGGGGGTATACATTAAAACAAATCAAATGCGGAGAACAAGTACTGACTGACAATGATTACAGAATAGGGGAATGGGGGGAAATTATTGTTAAAAAGGATTACTTGGAAACCTTGAATGTTGGAAAGGCTGAACTTCAATTTCTTTGTGAGAAAGAGGAAAAATCATATAACTTAAAGTTAGAGATTGAAGTGGAAGAGGCTCCTGAGATTATTGAGGGAACATCTAGTGTAGATCAATATAGATTAACTTTAGCCCAAACTAATCCTACAATGGAAAATGGGTGGTGCAGGTTTGTGTCGATAAGACAGGGCAAAGGAAATGGGAAGTATCGGTTTGGCATTGTAGAAAACTATACCGAAGGAGAAGAAGTGGCCGTAGAATCAGTGAAATCGGTGGGTTCGACGGCAAAAATTGAGGAAGAATGCTACAATTCAAGCGTGCATTTTGCACGTTTACTCGAGCAAAAAGCACCAAAAGATCCAACTCTAGAAATGACGGAAACCATCAATGTAAGATATGTACTTAGATTTGCAGGTAAATTGATTCCCTGCGGCCCATATAAAATAGATTTAAACGCGCCGATCATTAAGTCCGTCAAAATGGGCGGCCAGGAGATACAGCAGGATGATACGATCATGAAAGCGGAGGGGCAGGATAAGATAGCGGTGACTGCCACGGACACAATGAGCGGCATCTGGACGGTAGAGTATCAAAACGGGGATTCGGCTGACGGAGAGAACTGGATAAAAGCTTATGATGCGTCTGAGGACAATATCGATGCAGCAACGGGTCAGGGAAAACTGGACAAGACGGTAGAAATTCCTCTGATGGAGGCGGAAGGACAGCTAAAGATTCGCGTCAAGGATATTTCCGGGAGGCAGTCGGAAGAGTTCTCATTCAATGTACTTGCCGACGGGCCATGTTTTTCCGAGGGAAGCAAACAGGCCATTGAGATATATGAAGGGTATGCCCAGGCCCAGGAATTCCAGATTGACCTGAAAGGAACAAGCATCTGGTCTGTGAAGAATGGAGATACAGAATTGGACGGCGTGACAGATTACAGGACGGAGCAGGGAAAGCTGACGGTTTTTGGCAGGTATCTCAATACCCTTGATGAAAATACCGAGCTGAGCCTGGAGTTTCTGTCAGGAGACATACATATTGCCAATACATTAAAAATTCCCGTCACGGTAAAGAAAGTTTCGGCGGCGGCAAAAAATGTGATAGATCAGATCGCGGCTCTCGATACAGATATTACCCTGGAGCAGGCAGATGCAGTTGCCGGTATAAAGGCGGCGTACGATGCTCTGGCACGGGAAGAGAAGGATGTGGTATTCAACTATTCTGTGTGGGAACAGGCGGATGCGAGGATCAAAGAGCTGCAGGAAGAGCAAAAGAAGGAAGAACAGAGGCAGACGGATCAGAGGCAGGCAGATCAGGTCATAGACCAGATCCGAAAGATCGGCACAGTGACCGCAGCCAGCGAGGCGGCGATCCGGCAGGCCCGGACAGCCTATGATAAGCTGACAGCGGCTCAAAAGGCTTTAGTACCGGCAGAAACTGCGGCCGCATTAAGCGACGCCGAGAAAAAACTGGCGGAAATCAAAACCCAAGAGGAACAGCAGAGACAGGAAAACCAGAAGCAGGCAGATCAGGTCATAGACCAGATCCGAAA
>DPJQ01000145.1:16751-18237 GCA_003542935.1 Lachnospiraceae bacterium
ATCGGCACAGTGACCGCAGCCAGCGAGGCGGCGATCCGGCAGGCCCGGACAGCCTATGATAAGCTGACAGAAGCACAGAAGGCTCTGGTACCGGCGGAAGTCGTGGCGGCGCTGAATAGCGCGGAGGCGAAATTGGCGGAAATCCAGAAGGATGAAAGCGGCAGGAAAGAAGAGGATGCTGCGGTATCGATTTCTTCCGCGTCGGTCAGTGGCGTCAAAGATATGCTGTATACAGGCAAAAAGGTCGTTCAGAAAAAGCTTACAGTCAAGCTGGGAGGTAAAAAGCTGAAGAGTGGGACAGATTACACAGTCACATACAAAAATAATAAGAAGGTCGGTAAAGCGACCGTCACGATTAAAGGAAAAGGGAACTATACCGGCAGCAAAAAGGCCACTTTTATGATTCGCTACAACATAGCGAAGGCAAAGATTGCGAAGATCAGCAACCAGAAGTACAAAAAGGGCAAAGCAGTGAAACCCAGTATCAAAGTGACTTATGGCGGGAAAACTCTGAAACTCAATAAAGATTACACTGTTACATATAAGAATAATAAAAAAGTCGGGAAAGCGGCCGTTGTAATCAAGGGAAAAGGCAATTACTCAGGCGCGCTGAAAAAGACATTTAAAATTGTGAAAAAGTAGGATTGAGGTTTCCCGGAAAAGACGGGGCTGCAAAGCAGTGACAGATTCTCCCGGCAGGGCGGAAGGCCCTGCCGGGAGAATGAAGCGTGGAGGGAGGATTTGATGGAAGCGAGTAAAAAATGGTACAGGCGGCTGATGGGTTTCATCTGCGCACTGGCGGGCATCGTATTGCTGCGGGCAGTCCCCGTCACGGCGGCGGGGAATGATGCCGGGAATTTTACGATCACAGGCGTGGAGACCGGCGGCAAGGCCATGAAGCTGGTGCGGCATGAGAAGGAAAGCCATATCTATATTGCGGACCTGCCCCTGGCGTCCCCGTACAAGGAGCTGGTGATCCATGGGACGGTTACCGGCGGCGGGACGCCGGCGGTGGCCGCCTCGGACATGCTGGGCCACCGGTTCCAGGCCGAGCGGGCGGGCAGTGACGTGACGATTACGAGGGCGGCTACGGAGGAGCGTATGTACGGCGCGTATGTCTGCCATATCGATGTGGGGGAGGAACAGTACACGCTGGTCCTTGACTGCGGCATAAACAGCGGCCCCCTGTACCTGCTGGACGCCACGGCGGACCAGTATGATTACCTGGGGGAGGAAACGTGGCTGCGCAAGGGGCACAGCAGTGAAGACAGCCGGCTGGTCCGGGCCGGGCTCCCCGGCAGTGTCAAGGCGGTGGCCCTGGAATGTGAAAAAGACTGTGTGAAAACGGAAAAATATTCGGTGGACGCCATGTCCTGGATAGCCGGGGGGGAAAATTATGTACGGATCAACCGGGGGGCGGCCCACCGCTTCAACGGGACCCTGAGCGGGGGAGCGAGCAGCAGCAGCGGCCGCCTGCCCCTGAAAA
>DPJQ01000145.1:18527-23722 GCA_003542935.1 Lachnospiraceae bacterium
CGGCCGCCTGCCCCTGAAAAAGGGAGTCAACGTGGTGGAGCTGTATGAGGTAAGCGGCGCCCCCATGGCGTCAGTCTCAAACAACAACCCGGGGCCGGAGGGCCTGGCCCTGCGCAATAAAGATTATAAGTTTTCCACCTACCTGCTCTACTGGGACGGGGAGCCGCAGGCGTATCCCAGAGGGACGGACACCACCCTTGGGCTGGTGGACGCGGTGCAGCTCGGGTCAACTTCCATACCGATGGCCCAGTACCTCTCTGAAGCGGGTGAAAACGGGGATTATACCGTTGTCCTCCCGGAAACGATGCCGGGGGACAAGATCCTCCTGGGGCTGCAGACGGCAGACCCCTGGGCAACGGTTTCGATCCTCAATAAATCCGCGCTGGCGCGGGGGGACCAGGTGGGGATTTACCAGGCGGTGAAGATAACGGACGGCCTGACAGAGATCAAAGTGCGGGTCACGGCGGCGGATAAAAGGACCCGTACGGACCGTACGATCCACCTGGTAAACCGGTTCAGCGAGTGCGGGCTGACGGGCATGACGCCGGAGAAGATGCAGGTATATACCTACGACGGCACGGAGGTACAGACGGTCCAGGAGGGGAAGGATATATATCTGGCATCCCCCCGGGAGGAGAGCGGCGCCATCCGTCTGGCCGCATCTGAGGGGGCCAGTATTTCCGTGGACGGGGAACCGTCGGATACGGTTTCCCTGCCGGATACGGTGTATCTGCGGACGGTAACCGTGACGGCCGCGGACGGCCTGCACAAAAACCAGTATTATTTCCTCCGGCGCGAAACGGACGGCACGGTGCCTTTGGTACAGCCTGTGTCGGAAGAGGACCGGGAAAAGGCGGAGGCCATGGCAGCCCCGTGGAGGGAATATATAGAGGGCACCGATGACTGGGCGGCAGACCTGGTCGATTACTGGGGAACCTTCAAGGCCGCCGCGGTAAACGGGGATTTTACCGGGAAACACGTATACGATGTGGCGAAGCATTCGTTCAGCCAGGCTACAGACTGGGCGGCCTGTATCCTGGAGCTGGTACTGGTGGGGGAGAACCCCTATGATTACCGGGGGATAGATTTCGTGGCGGGCCTCCAGGGCTGTAAAAGCAGCAACGGGCTTTACGGTGGGTACGGGAACAATATCTGGACACTGCAGGCCCTGAAAGTGCTTGGCGAACCGATCGGGGAGCCCCTGGTTGAGGCGGTCAAGAGGGACTGCATGAATTCCTGGAGTATTGACCTGCAGGGCTGGGCCGTCGCGGCCCTCAGAGGGGTGATCCCGGATGAAGAGCTGATCGCCTTGAGCCTCCATCTGAAAGATACCCAGGAACAGTACGGGGGCGTGTGGGGGAATGCCTTCACGAACGGCTGCGTGATATCGGGCATCGTCAACGCGGGGCTGAACCTGGACTATTTCCAGTATAAGGGAAAGGGCCTGCTTGAGGTCATGGAAGAGGAGATCCGCATTGCCGTAAACAACAAGAACAAAGACATCGTCATCGCCCTGGGGGATATCATAAACGGGGAAAATGTCTACCACCGCTACCGGATGACCCAGGGGCGCTGGGAGAACCTGCTGGAAGTGGCAGGCGGCCTGGCGGCGCAGCACACGGAGGACACGGAGCTTTCGGGGGCCCTGGAGGCGATGCGGCAGGCGGATGGCTACCAGGGGAACGGGGAACTGTATTTCGCGCTCCTGCAGCTTGTAGGCAAATATCAGGAAAAAGTCAGCTACGGAAGCCAGACGGTCAAGTTCAGCAGGGTCGTGGTCGGCATGGGTGACGCGCTGACGCCCAATACCTATGGGAAAGACTATGTCTATGAATACTATGGTCAGCCGCTGGAAAACGGATGGGCCAGATACAGCTGGATCCGGAACCCGAGGCCTGCGGGGGGGCATTTCCACCGGCTGGCAGACCCCGGGGAGGATTACAGCGGCATCCGCAGCAAAGATATGAAGGACCATCTGGAGTTCGGGTCGGATAAAGGCGAGGAAGAATACTATTTCGATAAAATTTATTTTGTGCAGGTACTCCACTATTACAACGGGTTAGGCGGTGAAAACGTGCCGGATACGACTGTCGAGGCTTTCGGGCCTGTGAAGGTGGACGTCTACGCGCCCAAAGTGCAGGTCAACGGTGAAGACGGGGGCGGGACGGATAATGCCCAATATACGCTGGATCATTCGGGGAACGGCATATTACAGATTACCGCGTCCGATACCATGAGCGGCATCTGGCGTATTTCCTGCCGGACAGAGGACGGGAAAGAGACTGTGCTCTATGATGCGGAAACGGATGTGGAAGTGGATATGGAAACATACGGCAAACGGGAAATCCAAAGAGAGCTGCCCGTGAACCAGGCGGGGCAGCTCTCTTTCATCGTCAAGGACCTGGCCGGCTATGCCACGGAGGCGTCCGTCACGGTAGCAGAGCCGTATTCTGGCCCTGCTGGCGGCCCGGAGCAAAAGCCGGGGCAGGATCCCGCGCAGACCCCGGACACAAGCGCCCCGGGGAACACAACGGAGCCCCCCGCAAAAGCCCCGGAGGAACCGGCCCAGACAAAAAGCATAGCGAAACTGGGCTTCAAGAAGATCAGTGACCAGGCCTATACGGGGAAGGCCGTACGCCCCACTGTAACGGTAAAAGACGGCAAGACCAAGCTGAAAGCGGGCAGGGACTATACGCTCACATATAAAAACAATAAAAAGGCGGGCAGGGCGTCCGTCACGGTGAAAGGCAAAGGCGCCTATACCGGGAAGAAGACGCTGGGCTTTAACATCCGCTACAGCTTGAAGAAGGCCAAGGTCGCAAAGATAAAAAACCAGGTTTACAAAAAAGGGAAGGCGGCCAAACCCGCGGTAAAGGTCACATATCAAGGCAAAAAGCTGAAAAAAGGGCGGGATTACACCGTCACCTACCAGAAAAACAAGAAAGCGGGGAGAGCCGCTGCCGTCATCAAGGGAAAAGGAAACTATATGGGAACCAGAAAAGTGACATTTAAGATTGTGAAAAAATAGGGACAGGAATCAGGAGAAAACATATGGAAAGAAAAAAATGTAAAGGTTATTCGTATAAGATTGTTTTTTGGTCAGTGGTCATAGCTGTTCTGAGCGTTTTTGGTCAAGTTCGTCCGGTGTGGGCAGAAGGGCTGGGGACAGTTACGGTTTCTGTGGAAAAATTCACGTTAGGGCAGGGGTATTTGGTGGAGCCATGCCAGGTAGAACTGCAGGAGAGTGACAATGCAGCCACGGTATTAGATTGGGTATTGCGGGAGCATGGTTTCACCTATAGCAGTGAGGGTAGTTTTTCCGATAGTTTTTACCTGCAGTCCATTCATGAAGCGGATTCAGGGGTTTTAAATATTCCCAGATGCATCAGCGAGATGGCGCCAATACAGATTAATGGAGAGACATGGGACTGGCCCCCGACCAACCAGACGCATAGTGGGAACGTAGAGTTTCCTGCTTTAGGTGAATTTGCCTATACTTCGCAGGCAGGCTGGATGTACTGTGTCAACGGCAAGTTTCCCAGCGTGGGTTTTAGCGGGGTGAGCTTAAAAGACGGCGATGTGATGCGTGTGCAGTTTACACTGTATGGTCTGGGAGCGGATATCGGCGAGCAGTATATAGGAGAGAGTGCTATCAGGGCTATTCCTGTGGCAGATAAAGATCGTCTGACAGAGAAGGTTGCGAAGATCCGGGCAAATCAGCAGGAGTGGTTTGCGGTGGAGGGGTGCCGGGATGCATATAATAATGCCATGCAAGTGCTCCAGACGTTGGACAGCAGCCAGGAAGAAGTGAATGCGGCGCTGGCTGCCTTTCCAAGCGGGAAGACAGTGCCTCCCATGGAATCCAGGCCGATTACCAAAATAGTCTTGGATAAGTCGGATATTCAACTGGAAAAAGGGCAAAGTTATACGTTGTCGGTGTCATATGAGCCAGATAATACAACTGAAACCAAGAGAGTGGCTTTCAGCAGTTCCCGCCAGGATATAGCTTCCGTGGATACGTCCGGAAAGATTACAGCAAAGGCGGAAGGCAGCACGATTATCACGGCCCGGACGGCAAACGGAATTACGGCGCAATGCAATGTGAAGGTGATGATCCCTTCAGCCGCAGCAACAGGAGAAAAAAAGGATGATGCAGAACAGAATAATGGGGATAGGCCTTCTGGCACAACTGCTGCAGTTAAGTTAGATTTGAAAATATCCAAAACTGCAACAACTTCCATTACTTTGAAATGGTCCAGGGTTCCTGAAGCTGATGGCTATAAAGTGTATCGTTATGATGCAACTAAAAAGAAATATGTGTTGTTGAAAACGTTGACATCCTCGAAAAGGAGTTATGTATTCAAGCGTTTGAAAGGGACTGGCGGCAGCAAACTGATGCCGGGAACGGTTTACAAGCTTCGTGTGACCGCTTATGCCGTTAAAGATGAAAAGGCGAAAACGATAAAAACAGAAACCGTCCAAACCGCCACAAAGCCAATCAAGGCAGTCATAAATAAAGTGGAGCGCAGGTCTTCTGCAAAAGCCAGGCTGGCATGGAAAAAAGTCAGTAATTGCAGTGGATATGAAATCTACATGTCGGCAGGAAAAAACGGCAAGTATAAAAAAGTGAAGACTTTTACAAGTAATAAAGCGCTGTCTTATACGAAAGCAGGTTTAAATAAAAATAAAACATATTATTTTAAAATACGGGCGTATAAAAAAGTTGGCGGCAAAAAAATAAATGGAGCATTTTCCACACCGAAATCGGTATAAAAAGAGGTGATCTAAAGTATGGGAAAAATGAAATTGAGGGATCTGCGGTGTTTTGCCACTGTAGCCAGGGAGGGCGGCTTCGAGAGGGCTGCCAGAAGGCTCGGCACCACCCAGGGGACGGTGAGCAAGCGTATAAAAGCCCTGGAGAACGACCTGGATATAGAGCTGTTCTGCCGTGAGAGCTGCGGTTCCAGCCTGACCCCGGAGGGGGAGCTGGCCTATGTTTACACGCTGAATATTTTGAGTATGGAGGACAAGCTTCTGAAATTCAGCGAGGAAGTGCGGGAAGACGTATAGATGGAACAGGGAACTGTAATATAGAAAAATGTGAAAATACAGCAGTGGCTGGCCGAGGCGGAGGGTTACTTTTCACACGGGAGCCAGTTCTAAGGAAACGCATATCCATATAATTAGACCCGTTT
>DPJQ01000256.1:0-5960 GCA_003542935.1 Lachnospiraceae bacterium
CCGTCTCCACGGCGGAAGCGATCAGGGCGCCGCTTCCATTCATACTGCCCGTCATATGAATACCCCGTATCCCGGCTTTAAATGTATAGCCAAACAGGCTGCTGCCCTCCGTCCGGGCGCAGAAATCCTGCAGTACGTGGCCGCCGCCGTCAAAAATCCCGGTATACAGGTTCGCCGAAGTCCCGATGGGAGTAACCCAGGGGTCTGCTTCGCCGCCCATGGCGATATCTGCCGTGAGCCTCCCTTTCAATTTGCTTTTTCCCCGGTTAACCTGTCCGGCAAACCAGTCCAGATCCTCCCTGGAATCCAGTTCATAATAGCCGTCTTCGCTCAGCGCAGGCTTCCCGCCCTCTGCCGCCGCCCCCACCGGCGCGGCGCACAAAACAATGCCGGACAGCAGCGCCGCCGCACAAAACAGCCGTTTCATCCTTCCTCCCATGATGGCCTCCCTGCCGGATCCCGTATCGTCCCAGATCAATATCCGGCTTCTTTGTAACTGTCTCCTATCAGCAGAACAGCTCCGGGCCATTTGGGCCCAGAGTCCTTCTGCAAATCTGTCATTCTACTTCTTCACCTTCACCGTGCTTTTCTGTCCCTTCCCTTTAAAAAGCTTTTTATAGGCCTTGACTTTGGCGGACGGAACTTTGACAACGGCATTTTTGTGGATGCCCTTTAACGCTTTGGCTCCTACTTTCTTTATGTTTTTACCTTTTACTGTGATTTTTTTCAGCTTTTTGGCGCCGGAAAAAGCTTCCCTGCCGACGGACGTCACATTTTTCCCTACGGTCGCCTGGGCCAGGGATTTGCAGTTTTTGAAAACCCCGTCTCCGATGGCCGTCACCTGATAGGTGTACACGCCAATCCTGACCGTGTCGGGCACCGTGACTTTGGCCAGCGTCTTTTTCTTCACACCGGACACTGTCACCGCACCCTTTTTGCTGTCTGCATTTGTCACTTTATATTTCAGGTCGCCCGCCGCGTAGGTTTTGCCTTTGGCCGCCTTGATGATAAACTCCTTTTCCACCGTTCCCGTATAGCCGTTCGCACCGTTTACCGTCACTTTGGCTTTCCCGGGATTGACATTGCCGCTGTAGGATACCGTGTAGTCACTGCCCTGCTCCAGCGTCTTCCCGTCCTTTTTCACTGTCACGGACGGCTCCAGGGCCTTCCCCGTATGGGATACGGATGTGTGGGACAGCGTCACTTCCGCCCCCTGCAGGGCAACGGGCACCGCCGGGGTCTGCTGGCCGTCCGACCCGGTATTCTGGCTGCCGTCCGGAGCCGTATTCTGGCTGTCGTCCGGTTTGGCAGCCGGGTCATTGCCGGGTTTCTTCTCCGGCTGTTTTTCGATCGTGAAGCTCCGGATCAGTTTTCCCGCAGGGTAAGGGGCTTTCAGGGTGATCTCCACAATTCCTGTCCCCGGATCTATATTATCCTCATAGGAAACGGAATAATCGTCCGCCTGCAACGTGGTTGCCGGCTCCCCGCCCATATAGATCACGGACTGGACCTGTGGCTTGATCTCCTCCCCTGTCCAGTCGTACCGGTCTGCCGACAGCGTCACTGTAAATTTCTTCAGCTCCCCGAAAACGGCTTCCGCTGCCTGCAGTGCTTCTTCCACATCCTTTCCCAGGGCCTCTCTCTCGGCATCTGTGAGTCCGTCCCAGGCCTTCCTCGCACTGGCGATGGCCGGGCCGCTCTCCGTAGTGATCTCGTCCTCCAGCGCCAGGATCTGCTGTTTCAAACGGTTCACTGACAGCAGTCTTGTCTGTACTTCCACTTTCAGGTCTTCCGGTTTTTCCGCTTCCGGCGAAAAGCTGTAGGAAGTCTGCCCGCTCTCCAGCCCCACGCCCTGCCGGTTAATCCGCAAAGTGGTAAATCCGTAACCCTCGTCAAGAGTTACCGTGACTTCATCCCGGGCGTTTACGTAGGCCGTGCCGTTTTCTGCTTCCCCGCCGTTGACGAGCAGATGGCTGCCGGCCCCCAGTTCCGACGTCACGCGGACGACAGGGCCGGGCCTGTCCTCCACCTCTTCATCCAGGATATGGTAGACGCCGCCGTCATTCATTCCCCATGTGCCGGTATTGGCATTCTGGCCCTTTCCGGTGTTCATGTTCCAGACAGCCTCGCGGTCAAGAGTTTCCAAGCCCGTGATTTTGACGGTCGCCGTCTCATCCAGACCCACGCCTGTCTTATTGGTACCGATTCCACTCCTTGATAAACCGGATACAATTTTAAAATAGTTGTACTGGAGGTTATCGGCATTGTTGAGATCAAGGCTGCCCACAATGGCTCCCGTCGAAGCGGTTCCTTCATTATAATTTCCGTATATTCTGGCTGTGCCGTTTGCCTCGCCGATGATGCCTCCGGTTGTTGCGCCGCTAATACTTCCCCTGTTTATATTGCCGGCCAGTACAACCGATTGATCATCCCCCTTCGGCCGCCCGACAATTCCGCCGGCATAACCTGAATCGGCCGTTACACTGCCATAATTTATACATCCCACAACTTCACAGGGATAGATTGCTATACGGGATACCTGTCCCGCAGCAATACCGCCAGCTATGCAGCTACTACTACCATTCGTTGTAGACACAGAACCGTAATTCACACATCTTTCTATATGGCCATAAGGAGCAATACCACACGCGTTAACCCGTTCCTGCACAGGGCCATAATTCACACACCCAATGATCTGCGGTATATCCCCATCCTGTCCCGCAACTATTGCCATATTGCGGATAAAAGGCGACGTTGACTCCACACATACATCACTGGTACATTGAAGAATCCTGGCGTTCCTGTATGCTAACTTGACCATTGAACTGGCATATCTGACCGTCGCATCCTCCTTCGGCCTGTTATCTGCTGACAGATTAAGATTTTTGATGGTCCCGCCAAGACACCCTACCAGATTTGTATAAGCTACGTTATTCATTATATCTTCTGCAGCTGCATATTTGTAACCTGACGTGTTGTAATTTGTCGTGCATGTTTTAATCGTTTTACCATTTCCGTCTATCACACCCCGGAAAGGATACCCCTGCCTTATTGTATTAAACTTCGTCACATTTGTAGTCGAACCTTGATACTCCGGCGGAACATCATCACTGCAGAAACTGCCATTGGCTATGGGGATAAAGACCCGGTTTTTCAGGTCAATATCCTCTGTCAGTATGAAATATTTCCCCTCAAAAGTATCCCAGCTATAACCGTCCTCGGCATTGCCCGACCATGTATTGCTCAGTTTTGAAAGATAGGCAAGCTGGGCTCCGTTGGCGATCTGGTAAGGGTCTTCCTCCGTACCCGTGCCGCCGGCAAAACTGTCCGCTTCGTTTCCTGCCCATGTCTCTGTTGACGGAAGCGTCAGATCCGGGGCTTCCTCCCCGGCCTCTGCCGCCGCATACAGGGTCATGGCCCCCTGCCCGAAGCCAAGGGCCAGGCTCACAGCCAGACCGATGGCCAGCAATTTCTTTATTCCGTATCTCATCTCTTCCTCCTTACTTCCTGACTTTTACAGTTTTCGCCTGGCCTTTGTTTTTAAACAGCTTTTTATAGGAAACCAGCTTTGACGACGGCACTTTGACGACGGCTTTATCCGCTATGCCTTTCAGCGCATTTTTGCCGACACCGGAAAGACTTTTTCCCTTTACCGTGATGGTTTTAAGCTTCTTATCGCCATAAAAGGCTCCGCTGCCGATCTGTTTCACGTTCTTCCCTATGGCCGCTTTCTGCAGGCTTTTACAGTTTTTAAACGCATTGCTGCCGATGGCCGTCACCGTGTAAGAATAGTTTCCGATCTTTACCTTTTCCGGTACCGACACGCTCTTTACTGTTTTCCTTTTCACACCGGACACGCTCACCGTTCCCTTTGCGGCGTTCGCTTTTGTCACCTTGTATTCCAGGGAGCCCACCGTGTAGGTTTTGCCTTTCGCTGCCTTGATGATAAATATCGTTTCTGCTGTACCGCTGTATTTTCCCGTTCCCGATACTGTCACCGTCGCTGTTCCCGGTTCTTTGTTGTTTTTATATGCCGCCGTATAGTCTTCGCCGGCTTTCAAAACCGTATCGCCCAACTTTACCGTCATAGCGGGGGTCAGGGCCTTTCCGGTATGAGTGTAGCTCTTCTTCATGACAATGGAAGCACTGCGGATATCTGTTTCCCGGGATCCGTTGTCCGGCTGGGGCTGTCCGTTATCCGGCTTGTCCTGGCCCGTACTGCCCTGGTCCGGTTTATTCTGGTCGGTATTGTCCTGTTTGGGCTGGCTGATCGTAAAATCCACCAGATATTTTCCCGGCGATGCATAATCACCCACAAAAGTGACCACCGCCGTGGCCGTTCCCGGCCGGATGTTATTCTCATAGCTGACAGTGTAGTCTTTGCCCGCAGCGAGGAGTTTTTTCTCTGTCTGCCCGTTCGGGTCGCTCACGTATACTTCTGCCTCCGGTTCTTTCCCTTGGCCGTCACTGGTGTAAACGGTTTCTTTCAGCGTTACCGATACCCTCTTTAAAAATGCCGATGCTCTCTCCGCTTCCGCCAGTGTATCCGCCGCATCGCCGAGCTCCTGCCGGTCACTCTCAAAAAGCTCGTCGTATGCCCTGCGGGCATCCCTGACGGCCCTCTCGTTTCGGTTTGTCACCGTCCCAATAGCCTCAATAGCCTTTTTACAGTCCGAAACCGGCTTTGTGCCGTCCAGTTCCGCGTCCACGGACACATCATAACCGCCGGCACAGATCAGGCGGTAGGCATTCCTTCCCTCTGCGCTGTCGGATTCGTTCTCTCCGTTTATTGCCAGCTTTTTAAACGTGTAGCCGTCCTTTTTGATTACGATCCTGAATTTCTGTTTTCCGGAAACATACGCATAGCCTTCCTCACAGGTTTCGGAACCATGCTCCAGCCGGACGTAATCCCGGAGTTCCGGCGAGACCGACACTTTATAGACGGCCGCGCCGCCGTCCCCGGCATAAGCCAGTTCACCGCCGGACAGGGCCCATATACCTTCGCCTGCCACGTAACCGCAGCCGGAATTCAGGTTCCAGATATCCTGTTCGGTAAGTTTTGCGGCATCCGCCACGGAAATCACCGCATTCTCTTCATCTTCCTCCCATGTGCCGACACCCTGTGGGCAGTCCTCAGACCGTATGCCCGCAAGATAATAATTTCCGTAAAGCTCCATCTTTCTGCCCGGATAATCCGTATCCCAGCCCTGGCCGACCACAGCCCCAATATGTTTAACCAGCCTGTCTTCCCCTGCCGATTTGTCAAGGCTGATACTGCCCTCACTGTAATTTCCATAAACCGTCTTGCAGCCGCTTCCAACGATACCGCCTACGGAGAGAACTGTGGATATTTGAGAACCCTGCTTTTCTACATATTCACCGACAAGAGCCCCGCTGTTCCTGCAATAGCGAATGACATTTGACGTAATGGCCGCAATACCGCCGATGTCCGCCGGATGGGTATCCGTTCCAACAGTACAATCTATGTTTGCCCGGTTTTCACACTGGGAGATCTCACCGCCATTATTTCCGGCAATACCGCCTACATATCTACCTGTCAGTTCTATATCTCCCTCATTAACGCACCGCTCAATAATGCCGCTGTTTATCCCGCTGATACCGCCTACCCGGCAATACGGTGCAGCCACGCTGCCGTTACCTGCGTCAGTACAGGTAATCTTTACTTTATTCACGCAGTTTTCCACCCGGCCACTGTTTTGCCCAACAACCCCTCCCAAAGTGTCTGTAGCTTTATGGTTGGTAATCGTACCCTCCACTGTAAGATTCCTGAGTGTTCCGGACATACTGCCAAACAGAGAACCGTCGGACTGAAAATTTTTCACGACATGGTTCTTTCCGTCAAAAACCCCGGAAAAACTGTTAATCCTGAAATTTTCTTTTTCTGTTTCGTCCAGATCGGCCAGATCAATATCCGCTGTAAGCTCCACATCCAGATCCGC
>DPJQ01000256.1:6196-7924 GCA_003542935.1 Lachnospiraceae bacterium
GTAAGCTCCACATCCAGATCCGCAACCGCGATATTTTTATCGTTTTCTCCATTACATTGTTGTTTCAGCCATAGTAAATCCCGGGCTGTACCAATCTGGTAAAATCCGTTCTTTCTCTGCGGATACCCTTGACCCAACACGGCATCTATATATGCCCGAGCCGTCTTTCCGGCATTTTCCACTTCTTTCTGTGTTCTGGCCTTTGTAATCAACCCCAGACCTTTTTCCAACTGTGACTCATAAGTTTCCCGGTTCGCATCGGTCACTTCTTCGCTTCTGTATGCGCGAAGTTCCACAAGTGCAGAATCCTTTGCTACCAGACAATCCAGTGTATTCTTCGCCGAAGCCAGAATACGCCGCACATCCTGTACCGTCTCGCATTCCTGAATGTCCGCCCCGCCTTTCTCAATCGCCCGCAAAATATCTGTGCTGTTTTCAAAATCATCTATTTTTTTGTTATTGCTGATGGATTCAAAATATCCGTCCCATTCTGTCAGCACTCTGTCTATCTCCACCAGTCCATCCAAAGAATTTTTAGCTGACTGTACAGCATTCTTCATTTCCGACCGCAGCTTCAATGCTTTTATAGTCGCATTATATTTTTCGATTGTCTGGTCTATTTTTTCATGATTTCTATACTCGCTTATTTCTTTGCCGTATGTAGTTTTTATATAGTTCACCACTTCTTCTATATAAATATTCTGTGCTGAAATACGTTCCTCCTCCGATGCAAATGTACTGCATGTTTCATGATATGCCCTAATTTCATCATAGGCAGCCTGAAGATCCTCAAGAGAAGTTGAATTTTTGGCCGCATCCTGAAGGTCACTCATTTTCTTTTCAATAGCCGCAAGCTTTTCGTCTTCATCGGGATATTCCGCTTTATCTCTCTTCTGGCAAAAATTATATATATCCTTTAAAAGAGCAAAATAATCCTTGACTTTTTCTTCCTGGCCCGCAGTATATAATAAAAACAATCGGTCATAGTCACTGGCATTAGTTTCTGCTGTACCAAACACATATTCTATAGATGCCGCAGGCCTGCTATCCGTATTGGCCGCGATTGTGAATGGCTCTGTTCCTTCCGTTCTGCGGACACAGTAAATGGTCGCCATGTGTGTTTCGCTTTTTGCGTCTGTCTTCCGTTTGCACGCATTTAACTGTATACTCAGGCAGGCAATACCATTACTGTCTATAGAAATAGTTGCAGGTGGTACTGTGTCCGCCTCCAGATCATCAGACAATTCCACTGACTGGCTTAACTGATCATTCGCAAGAATATTGCCATCTTTATCTGCCAGTTGATAGTTTCTGCTATCTCCATAATGGAAATAAATTTTCACATTTCCAAATTCCATTCCATCCCATGAGTCAGTTGGAGAATAACAAAATAATTTCACACCATATACACCGTTGTCTTTCTCCTCCCTGCAAATCTGCAATACCGTAGCCTCTAATTCTGCATCCGTTATCGCCCCCCTTACCGTCACCGGCAGCGCGCCCGCCACCACCATACAAAGGGCCAGCAACACCGCCCACACACCATTTCTTACCCTCTTCCGTTCCATTCGTTCCTCCTTTTTTCGACCGGGCCTTTTCTCCCGTGCCATGTTTTTCACCGAAAATATCCGGCATAAGCCTGAATACCCGTAACCGCTCTGCCTTTCTGCGGCTGCGGATATTCTATATCCCCGGGCGCTCACGCCCCCGAAATATACTGTTTTTGCG
>DPJQ01000288.1 GCA_003542935.1 Lachnospiraceae bacterium
GGGCTTAATGAATGTTCAGTTATAATTTTCTGCGCAAATTCAGTCATGACCTGTATGAGACCCAGAAGGAATACGGCCATGTGACGGCAGTAGTGCCCGCTTTCCACGAGAACGGGCCGACCTGTTCCGTGTGGGGCGACGCAGCCACGATCGTCCCCTGGAACCTGTACCTGTATTACGGGGACGTCAATATCTTAAAAGAACAGTTTGAGAGTATGCGGCAGTGGGTGGATTATATCAAAGACATTGACGAATCCACAGGGGGCAGACGTTTCTGGGATGTGGGATTCCACTTCGGCGACTGGCTGGCCCTGGACGGTGAAGGAGACGACAGTTTCAAGGGCGCCACCGAGGACGGTTATATCGCCACAGCCTATTACTATAACTCTGCCAATATCGTGGCGAAGGCGGCGAAAATCCTGGGCAAAGATGAGGAGGCATCTTACTACAGTACTTTGGCTGGTGAGATCAAAGCAGCCCTGCAGGCAGAATATTTTACGGCCAACGGACGCCTTGCGCTGACGACGCAGACGGCTTACGCGGTGGCGCTGTATATGGATTTTGCGCCGGAGGGCAGCAAAGAGCGGATCGCCGGATTCCTGAAAGAAAAGCTGAAAGTGAATAAAGGTTATCTGAAGACAGGATTCGTGGGAACCTATATTCTGAATAAAGTATTGTCCGATTACGGTAATAATGAGCTGGCTTACAAGCTGCTTTTGAATGAGGAATGCCCCAGTTGGCTGTACGCGGTCAATATGGGCGCAACGACCATCTGGGAGCGCTGGAATTCCATCCTGCCGGACGGCAGGATCAGCGGCACGGAGATGAATTCCCTGAACCACTATTCCTACGGAAGCGTGGTGGAGTGGATGTACCGGAACATGGCGGGTCTGCACGTGGAGGAGGAGCATCCGGGCTTTACCCATGTGACGGTTGCTCCGCAGCCGGATTACCGGATCACTGCCTGCGATATGAAATACCGGTCTGTGGCAGGTACTTATGAGATCAGCTGGAAGGTGGAAAAGAGCGGGGAATTTCACTTGAAGGTCGCGGTGCCCTTCGGCGCGGGAGCAAAGATCGTCCTGCCCCATACGGGCAAAGAGCCCCTTGAAGTTTCGGCAGGCGTCCATGAATATTCCTATGTGCCGGAGGTGCCGATTATCAAGATCTATTCTTCAAAGTCACCGTTTAGTGAGCTGCTGGAGAGCGAAACGGCCATGACGGTAGTAGAAAACTTCATTCCGGGATGGCAGGCCGTACCGGTCGGCATGCGCGATATGACCGTGGAGATGTTAAACGACACACCTTTCGTCAATCTGACGCCGGAGCAACTGGAAGCATTTAATACACATTTAAAAAATTGTTAGGAGACGGCTATGGGAATGGATTACAGCAGGATCGAAGATTGGATTCTGAGAGAAAACTCCTTTGATCCGGAGAAACTGGGGAAGTGCGAGGCCGTTATGAGCCTGGGAAACGGTTATCTCGGCCTTCGCAGCGCCACGGAGGAGCGGTATCTGAACGAGACAAGGGGATTGTTCGTCGCAGGTACATTCAATAAATTTGACGAAAATGAAGTGACGGAGCTTCCCAATGCGGCGGATATGACTGCCATCCATCTGTCCGTCAACGGTGAGAGATTTTCTCTGACAGAGGGTATTGCGGAGGATTACACGAGGGAGCTGAATATCCGCACCGGCGAGTTAAGAAGAAGTGTGACCTGGACTTCCCCAAAGGGAGTAAAGATCCGGCTCGCCTTCTACAGGATCGTATCCCTGAAACGCCTGCATGTGATCGCCCAGCGGGTGGAGATCGTGCCTGTAGAAGAAGACGTCCGAGTGGAGATCAAAAGCGGGATCAACGGAAAGATGGCGAACACGGGAAGCCAGCATTTTTCCGACGGCGACAAACGTTTTTATGATAAGCGGGTGATCCAGTTCGTACAGACAACGGGGCAGTCCAAAATTGATTTTGTAGATACGACCGTACACAAACTGGCGTTAGACGGCGAGATCCTCCCGATGGAAGCGGAGGTTTACATCGAGAGACGGGAGATTTTTGCGGGTTATTCCGTAGATATAAAGGCGGGCCGGACCCTCTCTGTAGAGAAATACTCCAGCGTCTATACAAGCAGAGATCTGGATATGGAGGGAAAGACGGCTGCGCAGATCCAGGAACTGGCCGTGGAGACGAGCAGAGAACTGGAATCTCTTGGTTATGAGGTTCTAAAGGATGAGTCTGCAAAACAATGGGAAGAAGAAGTATGGAACCTGGCGCCGATCCGGATCGAGGGCAATGTTCTGGATAACTTTGCCATTCATTTTGCCCAGTATCATCTGCGCTTGATGGTTCCGGCTCACGACGCGCGTATGAATATCGGGGCGAAAGGCCTGTCCGGGGAGGGATACCGGGGACATACCTTCTGGGATACGGAGATCTTCCTTCTGCCCTACTATATTTTCACAGCTCCGAAGACGGCGAGAAAACTGGAAGAGTACCGTTACCTCTCGCTGCCCGGCGCCCATGCAAAGGCGGCCCACAATCATTATCAAGGCGCCATGTTCCCCTGGGAATCCGCATGGCTGGACGACGGAGAAGTCACACCGGAGTACATGGATGTGGATATCCTGACCGGTAAGCCCAACAAAGTATGGTCAGGATTTATTGAGCAGCATATTACTTCAGATGTGGCCTTCGGCGTGTGGCAGTACAGTGTGATCACCGGCGACGAAGACTACATGGAAAAGTATGGCTACGAGCTGATCATGGATACCGCTATTTTCTGGGCTTCCCGTCTGGAACCGGGGGAGGACGGCAGATATCATATCAACGATGTAGTGGGGCCGGACGAATACCGGGAGCATGTCAACGACAACGCATTTACCAATTACATGGCCTGCTGGAACATGAAGAAGGCCATGGAATATTATCATCTGCTGAAGGATGAGAAGCCGGAGATCTTTACGAGGCTGAATGAGAAGCTCAGTCTGGACGCGGCCTACGGCGGCTGGAAAGAAGGATGTGAGAAGCTGTACCTTCCTGCTCCCACCAAAGAGAATATACTGCCACAGGACGACCGCTATTTAAGCTGCCGTGATATTGATTTAAGTAAATATAAAGCTCAGGAGAATGTGGGCGGCATTACCCGGGATTACAATCTGGAGCAGATCAACCGGATCCAGGTGTCCAAGCAGGCGGACGTACTGGTGCTGTTTTTCCTGCTGGAGGATATATTCCCGCAGGAGGTCAAAAAAGCTTCCTGGAAACATTACGAGGCGCGGACTCTCCACGATTCTTCCCTGTCCCTGTCCACCCATTCCGTGCTGGCCTGTGATATGGGTGAGAAAGCCATGGCCTATGATCTCTTCCGCAGGGCAGCGTCCATTGACCTTGGGCCCTTTATGGGATCCTCCAATGCCGGGATCCATGCGGCGTCCTTCGGCGGCGTGTGGGAATGCGTGGTGTACGGATTCGGCGGCGTGCGTATGCTGGGCGGCCGCTTGAGAATTAATCCCTCTCTTCCCGAAGGCTGGACAGAGCTGTCCTATACCATTATTTGGAAGGGGCAGAAACTGGCTGTGGACGTGACAAAAGATGCTGTGAACGTGGAGAATCTCACCGGGACGAAAAAAGTAGAGATTGAAATAAACGGAGAAAAACATGTGTTATAGGGGGAAATATGAGTTATTCAGGACTTATATTTGAAGATAAATACCGACTCATGGAGCAGGAATATAGCCTGCTTCATGAAGCTAATGTGGCTGCATTGTTCACCACCGGAAACGGCTACATGGGTGTCAAAGCCAGTCTGGAAGAATACGGCAGCCTTGGCATCCAGGGCTTCTGGATCCGGGGGGTGATGGATGAAGTTGTCGAAGTGCGGATCACTATGTGCGACAACATGTATATGAAGAAATATTACGTGGAAGAAGATCGGCTCAAAAAGTTCGAGAAGCAGGAGCGGGTCATCAACCTGCTGGACTTCCTTCTGGTCCGTTTCGAGATCGGCGGCGAGACCTTTTATCCCTGGGAGGGAAAGGTACTCTCGTGGAAACGTTATCTGGATCTGTCCGACGGCGTGCTTCACCGGGAGGTGGTCTGGGAGAACACAAAAGGCCGGCAGACCCGGTTCGATTTCCAACGGTTCGCCAGTTTTGCGGATGACCATACCTACTGTATGCGTATAGAGATGGAGCCGCTGAATTACTCGGAGAGGGTAGCCGTTTTAAGCGGCATGGATCTGCGCACCAAATCCAACGGCCAGATCCCGCAGAAGACGATCCGCGTAGAGCATACGGGGCATACGATACGGCAGGAGGAGATCGTCGGGCCAAAATACGGATTCCACTCGGCGACGGGGATCTGCCAGAGTTTTGGATGTGCGGACCACAGGGAAAATCCGGATGCTGTCTGGGAAGATGTTTATGAGGACGGTATTGCGGCACAGAGAATTACCTTTGAGGGGAAACAGGGGAAAACTTACGTATTGGAGAAGCTGATTGCGACCGTGACGAGCCGGGATACCACAAAGGAGCTTTCCGCCTGTATCAATGCATATATGGATGCCTTCGCAAACAGTTCCTGTCAGCAGGAATATGAAAAACACTGTGCCGTATATCAGGAATTATTCTCCAAATTGGAAATTCAGATCCAGGGCGACGACCGGGCAGACCGGGCGATCCGGTTCTCCAACTACCATACGCTGATCTCTCTGGAGCGGAACGATTATGTACACAGCTTTTCCGCCAAGGGATTGACCGGAGAGATGTATAACAACTTCGTCTGGTGGGATGCGGAGATCTTCCAGGCTCCGGTATTCCAGCAGACCATGCCGCAGTACAGTAAAAACCCGCTACTGTTCCGGTATTCTCATTTAAAAGAGGCCAGAGAGCTGGCGGCAAAAGAGGGCTGCAAAGGGGCCCGCTATCCCTTTACTACGGGAGTGACCGGGGAGGAAACGGTATGGATTGATGTCCGCCATCCCTTGCTGCAGATTCACTGTGTGTCTGACGTGGGATTGTCCGTGCTGAATTACCTGACAGCGACCGGAGACGATGATTTTGTGAAAGAATACGGAATGGAGATGCTGCTGGAGATCTGCCGTTACTGGGTATCCCGGGTAAACTGGAACGAGGATAAGAAACGCTACGAGATCCTTCAGGTGACCGGAACGGATGAGCACCATCCCTATGTGGATAACAATGCCTATACGAATTACAGTGTTTACCGCGTCCTTGTGGAAACGTGTAAGCTGTTGGATGCCTACGGCGATGCGCTGGAAAAAGTAAAGAGAAAGATCGGATTCCGGTCTGATGAGAAAGAGGAATTTTCTCATGTGTCAGAGTATCTTTATCTTCCTCTGAATGAAGAGACCGGCATGATCCCCCAGTTCGACGGCTATTTTGAACTTTCCAGGGAGCTGGAGGTGCAGGGCGGCAGTAAGAGCGGTTACACCCAGATGAAACAGGCCGGACTATATAATAAAAGCCAGGTCATCAAACAGCCGGATGTACTGATGCTGTTTGCCTACCAGAATCTGGAGATGCCTGAGACGATCTACCGCAGGAATCTGGACTACTATCAGGGGCGGTGTGAGGCAGCTTCTTCCTTATCCTATTGTGTCCATTCGATCTGTTATGCGGACATGGATATGCCGGAGAGCGCCTACGGCTATCTCATGGAGACCGCGGAGATGGATCTGGAGAACATGCATGGCGGCACGCAGGACGGCATCCATTCCGGCTGCGCGGCCGGCGCATGGATGGCGGTGGTCAGAGGTGTGGCAGGTATGAAGATGACCTCCGGGAAAGTAGTATTTACGCCCCACTATATCCCATGGTGGAAAGAAGTCACTTTCCGCTGCGTATGGCATGGACAAGGATATCGGGTGACACTGAATAATCAGACTATACAGGTAACAGCCGATGCGGAGAATCCAGGTACGCTGGAGCTTGCCATCTATGAAAAAGAGTATGCACTGAGCGCCGGGGAGACGGCAGAATATCTGTTTCCGACAGTCTTGTCTATTCGGGGATAGGGCGATAACGGGTATCGTCTGTCTCTGCGCCTAAGAGACCATTGCAGAAAATAAGGTGTAGAAAGGATCAAAATATGAGTTATAAAGGCATCATCTTTGATTTAGATGGAGTCATCTGTTTTACAGATCAGTACCATTATCAGGCATGGAAAAAAATGGCCGATGCGATCGGTGTCTATTTTGATGAAAAAATCAATAACCGCCTACGCGGCGTAAGCCGTATGGCCAGCCTTGATATCATTCTGGAGCGCAGTGGGAAAAACTACAGCCGGACAGAAAAAGAAGCATTGGCAGCACAGAAGAACGAGATCTATAAAGCGCTTTTACATCAGATGACGCCGCAGGATCTGTCGGCGGAAGTAAAAAATACGATGGATGAGCTGAAAAGACGGGGCTACCGCCTTGCCATCGGATCATCCAGTAAAAATACGAAACTGATCCTGGAACGTCTGGGATTGGCCGACTATTTTGACGCCGTCAGCGACGGAACCAACATCACCCATTCCAAACCCGATCCGGAGGTGTTTCTGAGAGCGGCTGAGTACCTGGGACTTGACCCGGCAGACTGCCTGGTGGTGGAGGACGCCCGCGCGGGTATCGACGCTGCCGTCGCCGGGGGATTCCACGGTGCGGGTCTGGGAGAAGCGGCAGAGCATGAAAAGGTCACTTATGCATTGAAATCCTTTGCAGACCTGCTGTATGTGGCAAAAAGATGATTTGACAGTAACTGTTCAGCACAGGTCGAA
>DPJQ01000001.1:0-2090 GCA_003542935.1 Lachnospiraceae bacterium
ACCTTCCACCAGATCCAGCTCGGTCTTCATGGTCTTGGATTCCTCGATGGTGATCACGCCGTCACGGGATACCTTTTCCATGGCGTCTGCCACCAGCTCGCCCACAGTCTCATCCCCCGCGGAGATAGCGGCTACTTTGGCGATCTGCTCTTTTCCGCTAACATTGCGGCTCAGTTTCGCAATCTGCTCCACGGCGGCATCCGTGGCTTTCTTCATACCCTTTCTCAGTTCAATGGGATTCGCTCCTGCCGCCAGATTCTTGCTGCCCTCGTTTACCATAGCCTGGGCCAGTACGGTGGCCGTGGTCGTTCCGTCACCGGCCACATCGTTTGTCTTGGATGCCACCTCGCGAATGAGCTGGGCGCCCATGTTCTCAAAACCATCCTCCAGTTCAATCTCTTTTGCAATGGTCACACCGTCGTTAGTAATAAGCGGAGCACCGTAAGATTTATCCAGCACCACATTGCGGCCTTTGGGCCCCAGGGTCACACGAACAGTATTCGCCAGCTGATTCACACCGGCTTCCAGAGCGGCTCTCGCTTCTGCGCCGAATTTGATTTCCTTTGCCATGATTGTATCCTCCTAATTATTTCAAGATTGCCAGGATGTCGTCCTGTTTGATAATCATATATTTCTCATCGTCCATCTCAACTTCCGTGCCCGCATATTTTGCATATACCACCTGGTCGCCGGGCTTCACTTCCATCTTGACTTCCTTGCCGTCCACTACGCCGCCGGGGCCTACAGCCACTACCTCGGCAAACTGGGGTTTTTCTTTCTCGGAACCCGGCAGTACGATACCGGATTTTGTAGTCTCTTCGGCCATAGTCTTTTTCAGAACGACTCTGTCTCCTAAAGGTGCTAACTTCATTTCTATTTTCCTCCTTATCAAATTTCTTTTTATTAGCACTCGCTTTGTTTGAGTGCTACTTAAGCTATTCATATATTAGTAACTTCGTCCCTTTTAGGCAACTTCATGGATCCGGGACAATTTGGGCTTTTTGGGATATTTTCTTTTTTTTCCTCTTAAATCCTCATTCTTTCTTACTTTTTCTTTTTTTTGTGGACGTGCCCTTTGCGAAACGGTAACAGTATATGCTGTTTTCGCAAAAAAATACCACTTCCTGCCAGAAATGGTATTTCCCTATTTTCCTGCTTTTACTGTTGATCCTTCCGCATCCGCTTTAACTCACCGAAAATCACATCGTTCAGCACTTTGATATAGGTTCCCTTCATTCCGCTGGAGCGGGACTCAATGATACCGGCGCTCTCAAACTTGCGAAGGGCATTAACAATCACAGACCGAGTGATCCCCACCCGGTCGGCCACCTTGCTGGCCACCAGAATCCCCTCGTTACCGTCGAGTTCCTCGAAAATATGCACGATAGCCTCCATCTCGGAAAAAGACAGCGTATTGAAGGCGGATTTCACCACCTGCACCTTACGGGCCTCCTCGGCATTTTCCTCATTCACGGAACGCATCATCTCCAATCCCACCACCGTAGTACCATACTCGCTGACAATAATATCGTCAATATCGTATTCTTTGCCGCAGCGATACATAAACAGCGTCCCCAGCCGTTCACCGGCAATATCGATGGGACTTATGATGGCACAGTATTTTTTGATCTCCTGTCCCTCAAAACCCAGGGTCTCCAGATTGACATTTTCTTTTGTGGACAGGACACTTAAAAAACGGTCATTCAGCAGCGAATCAATATAACCACCCACCTTATCCTCAATCAATTCCGTAATCTCGTCCACGCCGGTGCAAAGGCTGACGCCCAGTACCTTTCCTTTCCGGCTGATTACCAGAATATTGGAGTCCAGCGTCTCCACAAGTACTTTACAGATATCATTGAATACCACTTTTGTTGAGTTGTTGTTATGAAGCAATTTGTTGATTTTTCTGGTTTTATCCAGTAATTGTACGCTCATATCCTCCTCCTGTCTGTGTATCTCCCCCAAAGCCAATTCCCATGTCACTTACTCATTCCATGATAATACAGAATTTGCCCAATTGCAAGAAAGATTTCAAAAAATTCAGACAGTTCTGAGAATTTCAATTACTGTTCACTCCGTGACCAGTA
>DPJQ01000001.1:2405-3720 GCA_003542935.1 Lachnospiraceae bacterium
GCAGCCACGCAGCGAGTGCGTGGCCCGGGTGTGAAAAGTAACGAATTTCGCGAATCCACTACTCTTCTTTTTTGCGGGATTCCACGTATCCGCAGGCTGCGTCCGCGCAGGCAATCTTGTTTCCCTTGACCACCATGTAGCCGCCGCAGTTGGGACAGCGCTTCTCCACCGGCTTCTGCCAGGACATGAAGTCGCAGTCCGGATTGTTTTCGCAGCCATAATACTTGCGGCCTTTCCTGGTCTTTTTCATAACCAGGTCTTTTCCGCATTTTGGGCAGGCCACACCGATTTTCTCCAGATAGGGTTTGGTGTTGCGGCACTCGGGAAAACCGGGGCATGCCAGAAAGCGCCCATGGGGACCATATTTGATCACCATATTCCGGCCGCAGTTCTCGCAGAGTACATCCGTAACCTCATCCTCTATCTTGACTTTCTGCACTTCTTCCTCAGCCACCTGGACCGCCGCATCCAGATCCGGATAGAAATTGCGCACGATGGTTTTCCAGTCCACATCTCCCTCACCCACCTGATCCAGCAGCTCCTCCATGGTAGCCGTAAAATGTACATCCACGATGCTGGGGAAAGAACTCTTCATCATCTGGTTGACTACCTCGCCCAGCTCGGTCATATAGAGGTTCTTCTCCTCCTTCGCCACATAATGACGGGCCAGTATGGTGGTAATTGTGGGAGCGTAAGTACTTGGGCGGCCGATGCCCAGCTCCTCCATGGTCTTAACCAGGGAAGCCTCTGTATAATGGGCCGGCGGCTGGGTAAAATGCTGCTGGGGCTTTAATTCGCACAGAGCCAGCCCACTGCCCGGCTCCATGCCCCGCACGGCCTGGACATTTTCCGTTTTCTCATCTTCCCCCGGATTGTAGACGGCCAGAAAACCGTTGAACACAAGTTTTGAGGTGGATGCGGTAAACTCATACTCTTTTGCTCCCGGCGCGTCCTTTTTCGCCGCAATCTTTGCTGTCGCCGTCTCATACACCGCCGGGGCCATCCGGCTGGCGGTGAAGCGTTTCCAGATCAGCTGGTACAGGCGAAACTGATCTCTGGAGAGGGATTCCTTGATGTTTTCCGGCACCCGGGTGATATCTGTGGGGCGAATCGCCTCATGGGCATCCTGAATCTTTCGGTCATCTTTTTTCTTCTGGGATGTATGGCCCAGATACTGCTCTCCGAAGCGTTCTGCCAGATACTGCCGGGCCGCACTGTCGGCTTCCGCCGAGATCCTTGTGGAATCTGTACGCAGATAAGAGATCAGGCCCACCGTACCCGAGCCTTTGATATCCACGCCCTCATAGAGCTGCTG
>DPJQ01000001.1:4052-7682 GCA_003542935.1 Lachnospiraceae bacterium
ACGCCCTCATAGAGCTGCTGGGCGATCCGCATGGTTTTCTGGGTAGAAAAGTTGAGCTGCCGGGCCGCCTCCTGCTGCAAAGTGCTGGTAGTAAAGGGCAGAGGGCATTTCTTGATCCGCTCGGACTTTTTCACTTCCGAAACCGTGTAGGCCGCCCCCGAAAGGCCGGACAGGATCTCATCCATCTCCGACCGGGAATGGATCTGCGCCTTCTTTCCATCCACACTGTGGAGTTTAGCCGCACAGTGTTTTTTCTCCCCCGGCACGGTCAGTTCCGCCTCCAAAGACCAGTATTCCTCGGGCAGGAAAGCGCTGATCTCCTCCTCCCGGTCCGCGATCAGCCGCAAAGCCACCGACTGTACCCGCCCGGCGCTCAGGCCCCGTTTGATCTTAGCCCACAGAAGAGGGCTGATCCGATAGCCCACCATGCGGTCCAGGATTCTGCGTGCCTGCTGGGCATTGACCAGATCCATATCTATATCCCTGGCCGATTTCAGAGAATCTTTCACCGCCTGCTTTGTGATCTCATTGAACGTAATACGCCTCATCTTGGCTTCATCCAGATTCAATGCTTTGGACAAATGCCAGGAAATGGCCTCGCCCTCCCGATCCGGGTCGGTGGCCAGATATACTTTATCCGCTTTCTTCGCCGCTTTCCTTAAACCCGCCAGAAGCTCGCCTTTTCCCCTTATCGTAATATATTTCGGTTCGTAATCATTTTCTACATCAATGCCCAGCTGGCTTTTGGGCAAATCCCTCACGTGGCCGTTGGAAGCCTGAACGTCATAATTCGTTCCGAGAAACTTTTTGACTGTCTTTACTTTTGTCGGTGATTCCACAATCACTAAATATTTTGCCAACGCCGTTCTCCTTTTTATCCGCTCGGCCCATTCGGGAAAACCGGTCACGGCGTCCCCTTCACTTAAGCTTCACGTAGTAATCCTTCATCAATTCCCGTATCCAGCCGTCCAGTTCCAGCTCCAGAAGCAGCTCTTTTAGCTTCCGCACGGAAACTCCCGTCTCCTCCTGGATGGCCTGCAGCCTTTTCGGTTGGAAACCGAGACAACTATACACCAATTCCAAATCCGTTGCAAGTCCAAAATTCACCGTTTCCTCCACCGGCATTTTTTTGCCACAGAGGATTTTCAACTCCTCAAGCAGATATTCCGGGGAGCATGCCACCCCCGCGCCTTGAGAAATCAAGCGATTACAGCCCGCCGATAAAGGCTCATCCACACGGCCCGGCAGGGCATAAACCGCCCGCCCCTGTTCCAGGGCACAGTCCACGGTGATCAGGGAACCGCTCCTTTCCCGGGCCTCTATGACCAGTACCAGATCCGCCAGGGCACTGATGAGCCGGTTGCGCAGCGGAAAATTCCGGGGAAGCGGTGCGTATCCCGGCGGATACTCACTGACCAGGCCGCCGTTTTCCTCCACCCGCCGGTACAGAGGGCCGTTCTGCCGGGGATAGACCACATCAATACCGCAGCCCAGCACCCCAAAGACCCGGCTTCCGGCAACACCCAGGGCTCCCTCATGAGCCCAGGCATCGATCCCCCTGGCCAGGCCGCTGATGATCTGGACGCCGTGGGAAGCCAGCACCGCACCGAAACGGCTGGCCTGCTGCCTGCCGTAGGCAGAGCACAGACGGGCCCCCACGATGGCCACAGAAGGTCTTGCAGGGTCGGGCAAATCCCCTTTTACATAAACCAGATCCGGCCGGGGTCCGGCCTGCCTGAGCTTTTCAGGAAAAACCGGATCTCTGTGGCTGATTGCAACATAGTTTTTCTCTTCCATGAAGATGTATACTCCTTTCCGGTCAGATATTCCAGAATTTTTTTCCCGCATTCCGGTAACTGCACGCTTCCAGCATATGTTTTTTTTCAATACGGCCGCTTCTGTCCAAATCCGCCGCCGTGCGGGCCACCTTGATCAGCCTGTGGCAGCCCCTGGCGCTCAGGCCCATTTTTTCATACACGCGCATCAAGGCAGCTTCCGCATCTGCGGACATGGGGCAATACCGTTTCAGGTCTTTTACCCCCAGCTGGCTGTTATAGAGAAACGGTTCCTCCTGATACCGCTTTTTCTGGATCGCAAAGGCGTCCGCAGCCTGTCCTTTCAGCGTCTCGGTATCCATTCCGTCCCCCGGCTGCCCCAATTCCTCATACGTGAGGGCCGGCGCCTCCACACACAGTTCCATCCGGTCCAGCAGAGGCTGGCTGATCCTGTGTATATAGGAAGAAATCTGTCCGGGGGAACAGATACAACGGTTCATATCCGGATAATGGCCGCAGGGACAGGGATTCATGGCCGCCACCAAAATGAAATCCGCCGGGAACGCCACCGTCCCCTGGCTGCGGGAAATCACAATCCTCTTATCCTCAAGGGGCTGGCGCAGGATCTCCAGGCTGGTGCGGGAAAATTCCGGAAACTCGTCGAGAAACAGTACGCCCCTGTGGGCCAGGGTGATCTCCCCCGGCCTGGGGAAACGCCCGCCCCCGGCCAGAGCCTGAGGGGAGATCGTGTGATGAGGGGAACGGAAAGGACGTTCCGTGAGCAGGGATGTCTGCCCTGGCAGCAGTCCTGCCACACTGTAGATCTTCGTCACCTCCAGACTCTCCTCGTCCGTCATATCCGGCATCAGCCCCGGCAGGCGGCTGGCCGCCATGGTCTTGCCGGATCCCGGCGGCCCGATCATCAGCAGATTGTGGAATCCGGCCACGCTAAGCAGCGCCGCCCGCTTGACCTGCTCCTGCCCGTGGATATCGGCGAAATCCCCCCTCCTTTCCCCTGGGATTCCGGACTCCTGCCCGGGTTCCCGCTGCTCATATCCCTCCGGATCACTGCAGTACGCCAACAGTTCCTCCAGCACGGACAGGCCGACGATGCGGATTCCCTGCACGTTGCGCCCCTCCGTCAGGTTATCGAAGGGCAGGATGCACACCCGGCACCCACGGTCTCTGGCAGCTATCACCGACGGCAGCACGCCGCTGACCGGGCAGACCGCTCCGTTTAATCCCAGCTCACCGAGAATCATTGTATTTTTTAATGCCGCCGGCGGTATCCTCCCTGCCGCACAGAGCACCGCCGCGGCGATAGGCAGGTCAAACCGGGGACCCTCCTTACGGATATCCGCCGGAGCCAGATTAATCGTGACCCTCTTGGGCGGCAGAGCCAGCCCAATATTGCGCACCGCCGTGCGAACCCTGTCCTGGGCCTCCTTCACCTGGGCCGACACATATCCTACAATAGAAAACGAGGGCAGCCCGTCGCTGACATCCGCTTCCACCCGCACCACGCGGGCATCTACTCCGTAAATCGCCGCCGAAAACACTTGTGTAAACATGGATACTCCTTTCTCCCCGTGTCCTTTTTTCAGTTGGATAGGCACGGGGTTTCAAAATTTTTCATAAGATGTAGAAACTCCTCTTTGAGGTGCACCCTTTGCAGACATTTCAGAAACCGTTCACACCCGAGGAGGAACAGCTTTACCTCAAAAGATACCGGGACGGTGACCTTGAAGCGCGAAACATGCTGGTGGAGAGAAACCTGCGTCTGGTGGCTCATATTGCCCGCAAATATCAGACCGCCGAAGAAGATATGGAAGACCTGATCTCCATCGGTACCATT
>DPJQ01000030.1 GCA_003542935.1 Lachnospiraceae bacterium
CTGTACTGGGCTTTGGCATAGCCGCCCCGGGCGGCTTTCTCGAACCAGGACAGACCATTCTCAGGCCGGGCATCCGGATTTTCTTTCATACAGCATATGAGTCCGCATGTGTATTGAACCACCGGAACGGCCTGTTCCGACAGTTTCCCGGAATCCAGGGCCGCCCCGTACCAGCGCAATGCCCCCGCGAAATCCTTTCGGCCGCTGCATGCCTGGGCCAGATCCAGCATCTCCTGAGCCGAAAGGGCAGGTGCTTGTTGCGGTTCCGGTTTTATTTCCGACGCTGTTTCCGGCTCTGATCCGAACTCCCATTCCGGCGCGGGCACATACGCGGTTTCCGTTTCTGATACAGATGCCTGTTCTGAGCCTGTCACTGGTTCCGGCTCCTGTACCGGCACTACTTCCGGTGCAGGAATTATCTTCGGTTCGGCTACAGACGCAGGTTCCGATACAGGCATTATTTCCGGTTCTGCTACCGGCACAGGTTCCGATGCAGGCATCATCTCCGGCTCGGCTACAGGCACAGGTTCCGACGGGGATTCAGGTTCCGGCGCAGGTTCTTCCGTTCCGGCGGTCTGCTCCGGCACCAATGCCCGCAGGGCCGCACTTATTATGGCATAATAATAACAAGTATACGGCGTTGTAAGTGTTTTTATCGTGCGTCCGTCTCGGTAATGCAGGATAAGTTCATCCCACTTATCCTCATCTGCCCCAACACTCTCAAGTTCGCCATAACGAAGAGGCATGGGCACGCCACGCAACGTGAGCAGGCCTTTGCTGGAATAAATGGCATCTGTCGAAAATAAAACTCCTTTTTTACCGGAACCCGTAAGGGTTATATCCACTAACAATACCTCATCCTCCGGCGCACACCCACGGGCAAACGTCGCAAGGGCGATGCGATGCGGTTTCTCTGCAGATTTGCCCGGTATCAGCCTCTTTACAGGATAATGATTCCCCTCCTTGAGTTCCACTCCGTTTTTTTCAACGGACAGGATCGCCTCTCTTACCGCTGTTTTCTTATCCATATATTTCCCCTTCTATTCTTATGACCAATTCCCGTCACATCTGTTTTTTCTTCTACGTAGTTTTGATCCCCTCGGCCCCGGCATCACGTCGCATCTCCCGAAACCGCTTTCTTAGCTTCATTCTACACAGTTCCGTTATCCGCGTCAAGAAATGCGCAGATAACGGATTTCCCCTTTTTCTCATGCTTTGATCCGAAATTTCATTCCCTCATACACCCTCACGGGATTCCCCCGGATAATGCGTGCGTGCTCCTTCCACGCCGCATTCGTCTGTTTTTTCTGCTCGCTACTCTCTCTTTCTTCCAATATAATATCGAGCTTATTTAACGCATCTTTTTTATTGGCAAACTGGCTGCGCCGGGCCGTCGATGTCACGGTAATGCCTGTGGGAATATGTATCAGCCGAACGCCTGTCTCCACTTTATTCACATTCTGCCCGCCGTTTCCACCGCAATGAAAACGTTCAAAGCGGATGTCCTGCTCTTTGCATACATGTTCCGTCTCCGGAATCACACTCACATCCACAAACCAGTTTTTCCTCTTGTGATGGGGCCGGAAAGGACTCTTACATATCCACTGCACACTGCCTTCCAGCCCGGACAGATCCTGTTCTGTGGAAAAAAGGATCGATGTGTAACAGCCCGCTTCCTCTGACGGATGACACGCCAGCATCTCAATATCCGGATATTCTTTCCGCAGGGATTCATATAATTTGCGGACAGCCAGCTCGCACTCCGCCGGCCCCTGCCCTGAACTCAACTGAATGATCATATACTCTCCTCTCTTTGCTCAATTTCCGCCTTTATAGCAATAGACCGGTTTTAATATATCCGTGACAGCGACACTGTCCCCTATGGCATCCATGATCTCCTCCATTTTCCTATAGGCGAAAGGCGCTTCGTCCAGTGTTCCCTTTTCCAGGCAGGGACAGTATATACCTCTCATTTCCCTTTTAAAATCAGCCACCGTGTAATGTTCTTTCACCGCATCACGCCGCAGGAGCCGCCCCGAACCGTGGGGCGCGGAACAGTTCCAGTCGGCATTTCCCTTTCCTGTTCCCAGCAGGATGCCGTCACGCATGTTGATCGGAATGACGACCCGCTCACCGCTCCTGGCGGAAATGGCACCTTTGCGCAGGACACATTTTTCTGCTCCGTCATCCTCATCCATAACTTCTATATAATTGTGGATGCAGGAAACACGCTCCGTCACCTTCCACTTCATTCCCTTCGCCAATTCATCCAGTATGGCCTCCCGGTTCAGAGCAGCATATTCCTGTACAAGAAGCTGATCGTAGAGATATTCCTCCCGCAAAGTCCCTGCCAGCTCAGTCAGTTCATAGGGAATCTCCATGCCACACTCTCTCAAATATTTCTGCCCCCGGTCCAGATAGTACTCCGTAACCTCTTTTCCCAGATGGCGGCTCCCGCTGTGTATGGCAACATACAGATTCCCCGTGCCATCTTTATCAAGCTCGAGAAAGTGGTTGCCGCCGCCCAGCGTTCCCAGGCTGTGCATTGCCCGGTTTACGTTAATATGCCCATGACACTGGAGCCGTGTATAGTCAAATCTTTCGTTGAAGCGGTGGGGCTTTTTCCGGACGCCAAAAGCAGCCGGAATATTTTCACGGATAACCGCATCCAGCTTTTGGAATTCTACTTTTTTCTGTTTTAGTTTTGCCAGTGTGATGCCGCAGCCGATATCAATGCCCACCAGGTTCGGCAGTATTTTCTCACCGACAGTCATGGTCAGACCGACCGGCCCCACTTTTCCCGGATGGACATCCGGCATTACGCGGATTTTACTTCCCTCTGCGGCACGATGGTCACAGATCATCTGAATCTGTGCCAGAGCATAGTTTTCTACATGATCATTGAATATTTTTGCGAACGCAAAGATTCCTTCTACTGTTTTCATAATCCCCCTTTAAATCACAAAAAGGCATCTCTGAACTGCAGATGCCTTTCGTTTCTCTGATTTACAGATTCGGTTTTACCAGCTTCGGCCTGAACCCTTTTCCCTCCAGGGCTTTTAAAATCGTCTGCTTGTGCTCCGTGCCGAAGGCCTCCATGGTGATCTTGAGCTCCACGGCCATATGGCGGTTGGTGCTGAAGAATTGGTTGTGATCCAAACGGATGACGTTGCCCTTGAGTTCGGCAATGACCTGGGATACACGCACCAGCTCGCCGGGCTTGTCTGGCAAAAGGACGGATACGGTAAATACCCTGTCCCGGGCAATCAGCCCGTTCTGCACCACGGAAGCCATGGTGATCACATCCATGTTGCCGCCGCTCAAGATCGGCACCACCTTTTTCCCTTTTATATCCATGTGCCGCAGGGCAGCCACGGTCAGCAGGCCGGAATTTTCCACGATCATCTTGTGATTCTCCACCATATCCAGGAAGGCCACGATCAACTCGTCGTCCTCCACAGTGATGATGTCGTCTACATACTGCTGGATATACGGGAATATCTGCTTACCCGGCGTTTTCACCGCCGTGCCGTCGGCAATCGTGTATACATCGTCCAGGGTAGATACTTCACCCCGTTCCAGCGAAAGCTGCATGCAGTTGGCGTTCAGGGGCTCCACGCCGATGACCTTGATATTAGGTTTCAACAATTTTGCCAAAGTGGCCACCCCCGTGATCAGGCCGCCGCCGCCGATGGGCACCAGGATGTAATCCACCAGGGGCAGCTCCTGGATGATCTCCATGGCAATGGTTCCCTGCCCCGTGGCTACGGCCAGGTCATCAAAGGGATGAATGAACGTATACCCCTTCTCCTCGGCCAGCTCCAGGGCATACTCGCAGGCAGCGTCATAATTGTCCCCGTACATGACCGTCTCCGCCCCGTAGCTTTTGGTACGCTCCACCTTGATCAGCGGCGTGGTGGTGGGCATGACGATGATGGCTTTCACACCGTATTTCTGGGCCGCATAGGCCACGCCCTGGGCATGGTTGCCCGCCGAGGCCGTGATCAGGCCCCGCTCCCTCTCCTCCTCCGTCATGGTAGAAATCTTGTAATAAGCGCCTCGCAGCTTGTAAGCTCCGGTGAACTGCATATTTTCCGGCTTTAGGTATACCTTATTGCTGCTTCTGTTGCTGAGATATTCGCTGTAAATCAGCTTTGTCTCACGGGTCACCTGATGTACTACCTCGGTGGCCTCCTCAAATCTTTCCAATGTAAGCATCTCCGCCATTTCTTATCCCTCCGTATTAAACAGCGCATTCACAAACTGATCCGGGTCAAATTTCTCCAGATCGTCGATGGTCTCACCCACGCCGATGTATTTAACCGGAATGCCCATCTCCGACTGGATCGCCACAGCGATACCGCCCTTGGCCGTGCCGTCCAGCTTCGTCAGCACGATACCCGTGATGTGGGCCGCTTCCTGGAACTGCTTCGCCTGGGCCATGGCGTTCTGTCCCGTGGTTCCGTCCAATACTACCAGTGTCTCAAGATATGCTTCCGGATATTCCCTCTCGATGACACGATAAATCTTTTTCAGCTCCTCCATGAGATTCTTCTTATTATGAAGACGCCCCGCCGTGTCGCAGAGCAGGATATCCGCGTTTCTGGCTTTGGCGGACTGCACCGCATCATAGACGATGGATGCCGGATCGGCTCCTTCCTGGCCGCCAATCATATCCACCCCGGCCCGATTTGCCCACACGGAAAGCTGTTCGCCCGCTGCCGCCCGGAAGGTATCCGCCGCTGCGATCACCACTTTTTTGCCCTGATTTTTGAACTTTCCGGCCAGTTTGCCGATGGTGGTAGTCTTGCCCACGCCGTTTACGCCCACAATCAGGATCACGGACCTGCGGTTTTCGAACGCGTAATCGTCCTCCCCCACCTGCATCTGTTCCCGGATGCTGTCGATCAAAAGCTGCCGGCACTCTGAGGGCTCCTTGATGTGTCTATCGCTCACTTCCTCGCGGAGATGATCCAGGATTTTCTCCGTCGTCCGGACGCCGATATCCCCCATGATCAGGATCTCCTCCAGCTCCTCGTAAAAATCCTCATCGATTTTGGAAAATCCCGTGAAAATGGCATCCATGCCCGACACGATATTATCCCTGGTCTTGGAAAGCCCCGCCACCAGCCGTTTAAAAAAACCTTTCTTCTCTTCTGCCATTCCTTCCGCTCCTATTCGTCCAAATCTTTCTCGATCAGATCCACAGACACCAGAGTGGACACCCCCTTCTCCTGCATGGTGATGCCATAGAGGCGGTCCGCCGCGTTCATGGTGCCCCTCCTGTGTGTAATAATAATAAACTGTGTATATTTTGTCAACTTATGCAGATAGTTGGCATAGCGGTCCACATTGGAGTCATCCAGCGCCGCCTCGATCTCATCCAGCAGGCAAAAAGGCGACGGCTTCATATTCTGAATCGCAAACATCAAGGCGATGGCCGTCAGGGCCTTCTCCCCGCCGGAGAGCTGCATCATATTCTGCAGCTTCTTTCCAGGTGGCTGGGAAGTGATGCGCACCCCCGCCTCCAGCACGTCCTCGTCCTCCACCAGCTCCAGAGCGCCGTGACCGCCTCCGAACAGTTCCTTGAAGGCCTTATCGAATTCCCTCTGGATCTCCGCGAATTTCTCGTTGAACTGGCGGCGCATGCCCTCGTCCAGCTCCCGGATAATATTTTTCAGTGTTTCCTGGGCTTTAACCAGATCCTCGTGCTGATCGGAAAGGAAAGCGTGCCGTTCGGATACTTCTCTGTACTCTTCAATGGCATTTACATTCACCGGCCCCAGACGGCGGATCTCGTCCCGCACTTCATTCAGCCGCTTTTTCAGCTCAGCCCGCTCCGGCAGACTGTCCATACGCAGTTCCTGGGCCTGCACAGGCGTAAGCTCATATTCATCCCACAGATAGCTAACCTGCGTCTCCTGATTTTCCTCCAGTTTCTCCATCTGGCTCTTTAGCCGGAAACACTCTTTGTCCAGCCGGTTTCTGTGGTCGGACAGTTCCTCCCGGCGGGTGAAAAATCCTCTGTGAGATTCCTGAATCGCCTCTTTTTCCTTTTGCGATTTCCGGATGCCGACCGCCAGCTCCTCCTCACGTTCTGCCCCCCGGGCTGCCTCGGCCTCTATCTGGGCGATCTGCCCCAGCCGGGTTTTCTCCTCCGCATCCTGCTCTTTCTGGCTGACAAGAATCGCATCCCTTTCTTCCTCAAACTGCCGGATCTCCTGCCGGATACGGGCAAGATTTTCCTGCCGGAAATTCATCTGCTGGGTGAGCTCGGATAACTTCAAATGCATTGCCTCCAGCCCCTTTGTAAGCCCGGCTTCCCTGCCATGCATGTTCTCCAGCAACTCCTCCTGGGAGGCAGCCATAGCCTGACTATCCTTTTCGGATGCCCGGAGTCCCTTCATTTCCTGCCGGATCGAGTCCCGGAATTCGTCGATCTCCCGGATCTGTCCCTCGATCTCAGCGCTCTCACTTTTCAGCTGGCTGTAGCCGGACTGGATCTCCCGGATCTTCTCCTCTGCCTGCTGGATGTTCACTTCCGCTGTGTTAAGCTCCAGCTGCTGCTCTTTCATCCGCTCGGCGATGGCCGCAGATTCATCCCGGAGGCCGTTTCGGCGGGAACGGTTACTGTCCAGCCGGGTCTGCCTTTCTTCCAGATCTATGCGGATCTCCTTGACCTGCCGGCTCAGCTCATCCAGCTCTCTGCGTCTCCCCAGAAGGTTGCTGCTGTTTTTAAAGGCCCCGCCTGTCATGGAGCCGCCGGGATTTAAAAGCTCCCCTTCAAGGGTAACGATGCGCAGAGCGTACTGATATTTCCGTTCCAGCGCGATACCATGGTCGATGGTATCCACCACCAGCGTCCGGCCCAATAAAGAATGCATCAGGAGCCGAAAACGCTCCTGGGTATGTACCAGCCCGTCCGCTGTCTGGATCACACCGGGCTCCTTGAAAACCTCCGGCCTGCCGTAGTCCCCCCGGGAACGCACCGACGACAGTGGCAGGAAGGTGGCTCGTCCATAGCGGTTTTTTTTCAGGAATTCGATCATCTGTTTAGCCGTTGCCTCATCCTCGGTAACGATATTCTGGATCGTGCCCCCCAGGGCCGTCTCAATGGCCGTCTCATATTTTTTATCCGTCCGGATCAGGTCGGCCACCACACCGATCAGACCGCCCACCCGCTTTTTCTGCTCCATGACCCGGCGAATACTGTTGCCATAGCCGTCGTAACGCTCGATCAGGTTTCGCAGAGACTCCAGCCGGGAGGATTCCCGGTGATATGTGGCCTGTCTGGCATCCACATCCCGCTGTCCTTCCTCGATCTGTTCCTGCAGTTCTTCGATCTGCCGCGCGGTCTGCTGCCGTTTGGCCTCCCCTTCGTCGATTTCCTTTTTCATGGAACGGTAGGCATCCCGGTGATCGATCAGTATATCCTGCTGACGCTCCTCATCCTTTTTTAACACCAGCAGCCGCTGATTCAGCATGGAACGGCGGATACCGATCTGCTCCAACATGGCGTCATAACGCTGCATCTTCCCTTTGGCGGATGCCTTCTTGTTAAGCAAATCGATCTGCTCGTTTTTTGCCCTGGCGACGGCTTCTGAACTTCTGGCAATCTCCGCCTGCAGCTCTTCCAGCTCCTGCTGGCCTTTCCTGCATTCCTCCTCGGCCGTGTACAGCTCTTTCCTGGCCGTCTCCAGCTCTTCTCCCAGGCTGCCCTCCTGTTCGCGGCGGGCGGACAGTTCCTCATCGATGGTCTGACGGCGGTTTTCATGGAGCTGCCGGTTTTGACGGGCCATATGGATTTGCTCCTGCAAAAGCTCCACCTGGCCCTCCATCTGTTTCCTGGCCAGTGCCCGCTCCGACGCCTCCTGTCTGGCCTCCTCGAGCTGCTGCTCCAATTCCCTCAGCTGCTGCTCCAGCCGGTCATATTCCTGCTTTGTCTTTTCAAGCTGCCGGTCCGTATCCGCCAGCTCATCTTCGGCTGCCTTATATTTTTCCCGGACAGACGTCAGCTCTTTCTCAATGCGTCCCTTTTCCAACAGGAACATATTGACGTCCAGATTTTTCAACTCATCTTTTTTCCTGAGATAGATCTTCGCAGATTTCGATTGATTTTCAAGGGGAGCAAGCTGCCGTGTCAGTTCCGTGAGAATATCGCTTACGCGGGTCAGATTCTGCTCCTCTTCCTGCAATTTTTTAAGGGTAGTTGCCTTTCTTCGCTTAAATTTGACAATACCTGCCGCTTCATCGAAAAGTTCGCGCCGATCCTCCGGTTTATTGCTGAGGATCTTATCGATCTGGCCCTGACCGATGATCGAGTAACCCTCCTGGCCAATACCCGTATCATAGAAAAGTTCCTGAATATCCCGCAGGCGACAGGTGGAGCCATTCATCTGGTACTCACTCTCACCGGAACGGTAGAGGCGGCGGGTCACGGTCACTTCCTCGTAGGAGGTATCCAGCTTGTGATCGCCGTTATCCAGGGTGATTGCCACCGACGCATAGCCCAGGGGCTTCCTCAGCTCCGTGCCGGCAAAAATCACGTCCTGCATATTGCCCCCGCGAAGCTGTTTGGCGCTCTGCTCTCCCAATACCCAGCGCACCGCGTCCGCCACATTGCTCTTGCCGCTGCCATTAGGCCCCACGATGGCGGTGATCCCGTTATGGAACTCAAATTTAATTTTATTGGCAAAGGATTTAAAACCCTGTACCTCTATACTTTTTAAATACAT
>DPJQ01000169.1 GCA_003542935.1 Lachnospiraceae bacterium
CGCTGCCTCAGGCACTTCCGGCTTTTCGGTTTCTGCTTCCCCGGATACTGTCGGTTCCTCTGTTCCCGTTTCCACGGACGCTACAGGCACCGCCGCTTCCGCGGACACTACAGGCACCGCCGTTCCAGCTTCCGCAGGCACTTCCGGTTCCGCGGCCAGCGCCTCAGTCTCTGCCGTCACAGGCACCGCCGCTTCCCTTGCTCCTCCCGTTTCCACCACCGCAGAAGCTTCCGGCTCTGCGGCAGCGGCTTCCTCTCCGATTTCGGAGCGTATGGCTGCCGATATGTCTATCGTCTTCGCGGGTACATCCGCAGGCGCCTCTTCCGGAACCGCCGCATCACCCGTCCGGTCTTCCGCCATATGCGCGGCCGCTTCTGCGCTTTCTTCCTGCTCTCTGGCAGCGGCTGCTTCATCCATGCCATCCACCATTGCCCCTGCTCCGGTGAGCATATCCGCCTGAGCTTCCAGAATAGCAGAAAAATCTATATCCGCGCCATTCGCTGTCTCCCCGCTGTCCGGCCTCGTCACCACGGCCTCACGGCGCACACTGTTACTGCCGGAAACTATCTGCTCCGGTTCCAGTTCACGCACATCATGATATTCCTGAATGGCTTCCAGAGTCTCCGGCTCCACATCCATATGGGCCTCCTGGCCCATCGGACCGTCTTCGTTATGGACAAATCCGCCAATCACCTTCATCAGGCTCTCAGACAGTCTCGCCTGGAGGTCTACCGTGCTGGTAAAAGCCTCCTCCTGCCGGGGCTGAGGAGGAACAGCGGAAGCCGGAGCCGAATTCACCGGCATACTCTGCGGCTGCGCAAAAGCCGCCGCCTGAGGAAACTCTCCCGCCACGGGCGCCGGCTGGGGCGCTGCCTGCGCATACAATTCCGGCGTCGTCTCATACCGATTATTATATTTCTCCTGCTGCGACGGAGTCAGCGGCGTGTACTTCATCTTCAATTCCATGGCCCGTATGACATAGACGCCTTCCGAAAACCAGAGAATGATATCGTCGCACTCTTCGACACACTCCTCATCCATCCCGGCTTTTGAATAGAGGCAGGCCAGCTCATAGGCCCATCTCTCCGTATACTCACGATCCTTATATGAACGCAGTGCATCGATCAGATCTTCAACCGGCGCTTCCTGGGCCTTATAAATCTTATATTTCAAAAGATATCTGGTCGCGTCGTTGGGAGCCGCTTTGACAAATCTGTGATAATAATCTGCCGCCTCATCCGGTTTATCCAGCTTAAGCGCCAGCTCCACGAGCCGGGACAGAATCGTCTTCCCGATGGGCGACCGGTTGTAAGCAAGCCTCAGGATCCGTTTACAGTCCTCCAGCATACCGTTCGCCTCATATATATCGGCCACCATGCACAGCGTATTCACGCTCTTCACACGTTTCCACTCTATAGTCTGGACAATTTTCAATGCCCCTTCGTAATCCTGGCTGTCCACCAATTCTTTGATATGCCCCAGCCTGACTTGATATTCGGCTTTATCCAACGTACTCACCTCATCCTTTTCTCACTGCCGCAGGACCGTCCTGCAGCCTGACTATAGTCGGTATAAGTGTATCACACCGCCTATACCTTGTCAAAACAAAACCTTGAAACCAATGCGCCAAAACCGCTTGTAATTTATTACAGTTCAGCCAGCAGCTAAACTGTAACCGTAATTTTTCCCGTGCGCCCGCAGGCAGAAACCGGAACGCGCCTGATATTTTTTTCAGACGCGTCCCGGTATTTTTTATTTCCTGTTTTATTGTGACGCCCCAACTCTTTTTACGTTATTTTGGGGGTTATTTCTTTACCTGCACGGTAATCACTGCTTTCTTTTTCCCGGCTTTCACGGTGATTTTGGCTGTACCGGCTTTCTTCGCCGTAATCTTTCCTTTACCGGAAACGGTGGCCACCTTCTTATCAGAAGACTTGTATGTCACCTTATCCGTGCTGGTGACCGGATTCTTTTCAACAGTCAGTGTCACGCTCTTGCCTTTTTTCAGTGTTACCTTGTTTTTCTTAATATCTTTCCCGGTTACGGTAACCTTCTTCGTCGCCACCGCTTTCTTCTGTACCTTCACGGTGACTTTGGCCGAAACACCGCTCTTCAATGTAACGGTGACTTTAGCCGTACCGACTTTCTTTCCGGTAATTTTTCCTTTATTGCTCACGGAAACAATCCTGGAGTTACTGCTCTTCCATGATTTTACGGCATCTCCGGCACCCATGGAAACTACCTTGACCGCCGTGGTCGACTTTTTCACCTGGAGCGGGATACTCTTAACATTCAATTTAATGACTGCTTTTACTTTCTCCGTATTCGCCGTCTCCGTGGCCCCGCACACCGTACAGGTCCGGGTCCGGGTTCCTTCTTCCAACACGGTAGCTTTCTTCGTTTCTGTCCAGTCTCCAAAGGAATGGGCTGTGACCGGAAGCTTCCTGGTGTCGAGTACGGCACCGCACTCCTTACATCTCTGCTCCTGAACACCCTCCTCCTTACAGGTGGGCTGTTTCGTCGTCGTCCACTCGCCGGCCGTATGCTGATGATCCGCGCCCAGAGCCGGAACAGCCTCCCTGTTCACCACCTCGCCGCATACAGTACATTTCTGCACCCTCTCTCCGGCTTCCGCGGCAGTGGGCTGTTTCGTCGTCGTCCACTCACCGGGGGTGTGTTTTCCGGTGGCGGGGATTGTCCGCGTCGTTGTCTTATGGCACTTCGTACACTCTACGGTCTCACTGCCGTCTTTTACACAGGTAGCGGGCGTATCGATTTTCTTTGACCGGAAATCGTGGCGGCAGACTGTCAATACGAAGCAACAGCTTTTCTCTATGTTGTTCCCGTTGGCGCCCCGGCGCACCCCGTCCAGCCAGATTTCTATTTCCGTGCCATCCGCAACGTCATCATTCACCGTAAATCCCGTTTTATCCGCGTTGCGCCGGATACCTTTTGCCGCCCTCAGCTGGCAGGAGCCTTTTTGTCCGTCGGAAACACCGCCCTGATTGTCTGCGTCGTATTTTATCCACTCCCAGTCAATGGCATCCACCGATTCTCCCGGCGCTGCCGTCATGTTGCCGGCGGATATCTCATAATAGCAGTCCTCCACCCATACAGTAATGTATTCTTCACCCATCCAGGGGTCTTCCCCTTCTCCCCGGAGTACCGAATACGTAACACGTATATTCGCCGAACCGCAATAGTCTTCATCCTTCACCGTTACGGTTCCGTCTGCATCCACAGAAACTATATCTGCATCATTCTCATCCACCCTATAAGTAACCGTATATTCTTCCGGATCCAGTTCTCTGCGTATGTTACTCTTCTTTGCCTCATCATAATACACATGTACCAGGCTCGCCGCCAGCTTCAGGTTTTCACCGGACAGGAGTTCCATACTGCCCGTGCTGCTCTCCACGTTAAGCCGGTACAGTTCATCCGACACCCACTTTCTTTCTGTAAATGTTTTCCTTCCGTCATTTTCTTTTCTGTTCGGTATAATAACCGTATACTTGATGGCCGCCGATCCACAGCTTACCGCTTCCAGGAAGAAATCATCTCCGTCTTTTCCTGCTTTCCATGGGGGGCCGTCAAGCTCCGGCTCATCCTCGACCTCTATGGCAGCCAGCTGCAGTTCCACCGTTCTCCCTTCGGGGTACTCTTTATTCGTCACATAGCAGCGGATGATCCCGTCGTCATAGCGGAAACTCTCTCCGATTACCAGTGAATCCGTTTCCTGATCCTCCAACGTATACGTCGGGGTTTCGATACTCACATTCAGATAACGGGAACCTTTTACCTCTTCTCCTTCTTTCAGAAAAGCCTGGAGGGTAAATCCCATCCAATTGTCCTCACCAAGGTTTGCCTTGATATACTCCTTGAGCGGTTTCGCTTCTATTGTGACCGTTTCTCCTCTTTCTCCGCTTACTTTAAAAAGCGGAGCGGCATCTGTGGCCTTCAATATGCTCCCGTCATCCAAACATATATTCCATTCTATCTTTAACGAATCAGGGATTTTTCCTATATCCAGCGTATACTCGGCGGTTTCATCTTCATTCGGATCCTCGTCATCCACAAAAAGCCAGCTGTGTGAATCATTTCTGCCGCCGGTAATGGACATACGCGCATCGTAATCTATATCGGAAATCCACCAATACCGAGTTGCAATCTGATCATAGTACGCATCTTCCCCGGGAACCCAAATATGCGCATATATACCTATGCCTTCTCCCGCATCTGCCAGTCTCTTTATCGTAAAGGTTCCCGCATTCTGATAAGCAATCTCATCTTCCGAGTCAGGCGGCACCGTTTTCCCGCTGCTGTCCGTAATTGCAAAATTTTCACCATAGGAAAACGTATATTTGACATCGTTTACTTCTTCCCTGATCCCTCCCGTCTTATAATGCCACACTTTCGGCGTCACAGTGAGGGAATCTCCGACCCACAGGTCCGCTGCCCCGGCCAGCTCCTCCGGTTCCAGTACATAAAGCTCTTTCCTTACTTCCAGCGGCTCACCGTCCGCAGACGCAACCGGTTCGTCTTTCCCCGGCACTTTTACATCTACATGGTACGTAATTATGTAACTGTCGTCCTCCATTTCCGGTGCGGTAACAGTACGGCGGTTTCCCGTTCCCGACAGAGAAATGGAACCCTCTTTATCCGTCCCTTCTACCATCCATCTGGCTGTCCAGATAAATTCTGCGCCCGAAATCTCCTTCTGATAATGAGCTTCCCCCCTTTTATTCAAATACTCCCGCTCTACACCGGCCACCAGTTCAACGGAATCTCCCTGAACCATGCTCGACCTTCCGGCCGCAGTACCCAGGTTCAGGCTGTATACGTCCGAGGACACAACGACTTTCACTTTTTTGGGATGTGCCTCAATATACTTCTGAACGGCCTCTGCAATATCTTCCCCGGTTATGCCTGTCGGCAAAGTATCCGTGTCTATGCGTTCTCCACCCATGCCATATGTAATGGTAAGCTCCGCCTCATAATCTTTCGCATCATCCTTTCCGGCCTCGGCGTCTAATACCCAGGCGCCATACTCCTCATTTTTACTCAAAAATTTGTCTGTTATGCTTTCCCCTTCAGCCTCGATATCGCTGATTACCAGCGGATAATATCCCACCCAGAGCGCATCCTCTCCGGAAACGTCTCTGATGATTATGTCCCACCATCGGCTGTCCTCTTCATAAATCCAGGCTGAGTCTTTGCAAAACAGCTGCATTTCGTCTCCAATCCCAAAATTCGGAACACAAACGATCTCCCATTCACCCCCCGGCCCCGTACCGCCGGTCCCTCCTTCCGTCGCATATACCGCCTGCCCCATTCCCATAACCGGAATCAGCAGAGCGAATGCCGCTAACAATAATGCTGCACACCACTTCTTCATAGATTTCCTCCTGAATAATAAATTGTAACATTTATTATACTCTGTCTTTCTCCTGAATTACAAGATTTTTCTGAAAAGTATGAAAATTTTATGAAGAAATGTGTTACAGTTCAGGCTTGGCTGAACTGTAACAGAAATGTCAGAAAGGCCTGACAATTTAACCGGGGTTACCGCCAAAACCGCTTGTAATTTTTCCCCTGTACTGTTATTATATATGTACAAAAGGACCCGCAGACAGAAAGGAGGCCACTTATGGCTTTGGCACTTGAAAAATATTATACGGAAGACGACTACTATAGCTTACCGGAAAACATCCGGGCGGAGCTGATCGACGGGGAACTGATCTATAACCAGGCCGCGCCGTCCCGGCTCCATCAGGCCCTGCTCATGGAGCTCGCCGGATCAATCCGGGATTACATCAAATCCAAAAACGGTTCCTGCCGCGTCTACCCCGCCCCCTTTGCCGTCAAGCTGGACGAGGAGCAGGACACGATCGTGGAACCGGATATCAGCGTGATCTGCGACAAAAGCAAACTCACGGACAGAGGCTGCACCGGTGCGCCGGACTGGATCATCGAGATCATTTCCCCCGGCACCTCCAGCCACGATTACGTCCGCAAACTTGCCCTGTACGAAGCCGCCGGCGTCCGGGAATACTGGA
>DPJQ01000123.1 GCA_003542935.1 Lachnospiraceae bacterium
ATAAAATGAAAAATGTAAACTTGCGTCATGTTTTGCACACCAATATACAGTAAAAGGAGAGGATAGATATGGCATCAATAGGCGGTCTGAGCAGCAGTACAAGTAGCAGTATCGGAAGCACAAGCCTCCGTGGGTACGGCGGTCTGGCCAGCGGTCTGGACAGAGACACTCTGATTGAGAATATGACCTACGGCACCACCAGCAAGATTACTCAGCAGCAGCAGAAAAAACAGCAGCTGGAGTGGAAGCAGGAGGCCGTGCGTTCCATTTCGGATAAAATGATTGCCTTCGGCAATAAATATACCAGTACCATCACGGCTTCCACGAACCTGTTCAATTCCAATTTCTGGGGCAGGAGCGTGATTACCGGTTCCGGAGAGAACAGCAAATATGTGGCTCTGTCCGGTACGGCCGGCAGTGCGAATGCCATTACGATCTCTGCCGTGAAGCAGTTGGCGCAGAAAGCCACGGTCAGTTCGTCGAAAGCGGTATCCGACCAGAAGCTTGCTACCGGTACGCTGAATGTGGAAGACGACTTCACAACCCAGAACCTGGCGGGAAAGACCATTAATTTTACGGTGGGCAGTAAGTCCTACAGCATATATCTGGGCGATAAGGCCGGAGATGACAAATTAGAGTACGATACGGCGGAGCATGTCGCGGAGGCGATCAGCAAGCTGCTTGAGAAGGAAGAAGAAGGACTCTCTCAGAAAGTGACTTTTACCGGAACCGCAGACGGCAAAATCAGTTTGACAGGCAGCGGGGGAAATGCGATTTATCTGACCGGCGGATCGGCCCTGCAGTACCTTGGCATGACGGCAGATAAGGATAAAGAAAACAACTTAAATGGGAAGACGGTAGAGGGCGCCCTCACAGGCCATACCACCACCGTCGGCTTCAAGGATATGATCAACGGAAAGACATTGACGTTCAATTACAACGGGACGTCCAAGTCGATCAAACTTACGGGGACGGATGATCTGGAGGTTTTGCAGAAAGATCTGCAGGCTAAATTGGACGAAGCGTTTGGTAAGGGCCGGGTCAAGGTAAATCTGAACGGCGAAGAGGCAACAAAGAAAAAAACAGGTACTTTTGAGTTCCAGACTCTGGATCCGGAGACAGGTGGTGCAGATGACAGCTCATCCCTGACCCTGACGTCCGGAAGCAGCGGCCTTTTAGGGGGAGCAGAAAGCGTTTTCAAAGTATCTTCCGGCGCCTCAAACAGGATGAGCCTGGACAGCAAGATCGCCGATTTAAGTGCAGCTGCAGATGGGAAGTGGGCTGCGCTTAACGGGAAAAAGGAAATTTATGTGGTCGACGGCAAGCTCACATTGTCAAAGGCCGGTGCCCCTGCGGATGCGGAAATTAAAACTATTGGGATTTCGGATGATGAGACTGTCCGGAGTCTGATGCAGAAGATCAATGAAAACACCGACATGACGGTGAGCTATCAGTCCGCTGCCGATAAATTTGTGTTTACATCTAAAGAAAACGGTGCCAGCGGCCATATTCAGATGGATGCAGCTCTGGCGAAGATGTTTGGCCTCTCCGATGGGACCAAAGAAGTGGATGTCCGGGGGAAAGACGCCCAGGTGGCTGTGAAATACGCGGGTTCCGATGAGGAAGTGCTGATCCGCCGTGACTCCAATACCTTTAACCTGGAAGGGCTTACGGTTGCCCTGAAAGGAACGTTCGGCTACAAAGAAGTGAAGGATGCCGACGGTAATGTCGTAAAAGATGCTAAGGGCAATGTCATGCTTGAAAGAGATATGACGGCAGAAGCCATCTCGGTTACCGCGTCTGTGGATACAGATAAGGTCGTGGATAATATTAAATCCATGATCGAGGAATACAACGCCATCGTGGAGGAAGTAAATTCGCAGCTGAGCACGAAACACGATAAGGATTACACACCGCTCACCACAGAGCAGAGAAATCAGCTGAGTGAGACAGAGATCAAGAATTATGAGGAGAAGGCCAAAGAAGGCCTGCTCTTCGGAGACAGCGACCTGAGGATGCTGAGCAGTGCTTTGCGTACGGTTATGAGTGGCGGCCTTCAGGAAGAGTTCCGGAAGATAGGTATTACCACTTCCAGCAGCTATTCCGATAACGGTAAACTGGAATTGGATGAAACCAAGCTGCGCTCGGCTCTGGCCACAGATCCGGAAAATGTGGAGCGGCTGTTCACCTCCACGGCCGGCACCAACGCAGACGGTACGGCCACATACAATGGCCTGGCCACGAACCTTAAATCCGTGATCTACCAGTACTCTAATCCGCTGGGCTCCAGCCAGTCTAAAGGTGTGCTGGTTCGGAAAGCAGGCACCCAGTCTTCGGTGCTGAGCCTCACAGATAACGAGATGTACAACGAGATCAAACAGCTCGATAAGCTGATTGCCAACCTGCAGGAACGGCTGCAGACGGAGCGTGACCGCTATATTTCCCAGTTTACATCCCTGGAGACACTTATTTCCCAGATGAACGCCCAGTCCGGCTGGCTCAGTTCGTTCTCATAAGCAAAAAAGAGGAAAAATATGTATCAAAACGGATATCAACAGTATAAAGCGCAGTCTGTAAACACGATGACAAGCGGAGAGATGCTTCTGCTTTTGTATGATGAACTGATCAAACGCCTCACCAGGGCGCAGATTGCGCTGAAGGATAAAGATTATGATCTCTTTGAAAAGTCAGTGCAGCGGTCGAAGGAGATTGTCCAGTATCTGAACCGTACGCTGAATATGGAATATCGTATCAGTTATGAACTGAGGCGGATGTATGAATTCTTTCTCTATGAGATCAGCAGGCTGCAGGTCGGGCGGAATGAAACTGTGATTGAGGAACTGAAACCCCTTGTAGCAGAGCTTCGTGATGCTTTCAGAGAAGCCAGCAAGACAGCTGCCGTATGACAGGAGAATAAACATGGACAATGAAAAAGGCCTTTTGTCGGAGATTCTGAAACGAGTGCAGAAGAATTACAGGCACATGGTGGAGATCGAGAGGCTGACAAAAGAGCTTGGCGAAGCGTTCTCAAGAAATGACCATGATTCGGCCCAGTTGCTCTTGAAAATGCGGGGAAATGAAATGGATGAGGCTACGCAGACGAAATATGAGATTCATACCCTCGTTCAGGATGTGGACAATGAGGAGAGAAAGAATGTTGAGGCGTGGCTCAAGGGGGAGGCAGCCGGCAGTTCTCAGGAGTTTGAGGCTGTGAAGATACGGGAATTGAGCGGCCAGATGCTGCAGGCCGTCAGAAGGACGATAGCTTTAGACAAGGCGATCAGCTCCAGGATGGCGGGAGAAGATTCCTATTATCATTCCCCTGTATAAATTAAGACATATGAAAACAGCCTGTGGCTATTCGCCACAGGCTGTTTTACAAACAGATAGAGTTCAAATATTTGGATGTATTCAGCGGACAGAGATGCTCCACATGGGCCCTCCGTCTGTAGCACTGTATTTCAGTTCGTCAAGGATAAGCTCAATGTCCCAGGCTTTCTGCGTGTTTTTCAGGCTGGCCGGATCGGCAATAGATACCTTTTTATCGGACCAGTCATCGGCAATGATGATGAAATGCCCGCCATTAGTAAAATGACCGGGCCCCAGCAAGGCGACCAGAATATGCCCGCTGGCAAGTTCGTCCAATATGCCTTTTCTGGTAAAATCATGGAAGGATTCCACCTGGAAACCAAAAGCCGCGGCGCCTTCCGGGATAAAGCTGTGTTTGGTTCCGGAACCGGGGGCCCAGTAACCGTGATCGGAAGCCCAATCGGCCATGTCCGAAGGAAAATAGTCCTGATTGGTAAAGCTGGTGACAATCATGGCAAGTACCGTGGGGCCGCACCCATATTTTCCGAAACGGTCTCTGCCTCCATAGGAGTGGTCTACCCAGCGGGAGTCGCCCTGATTGAAATAAGTAAGGATTCCCATACTGCTGGTGAGAGATAACGTGTAGGTGCCGTCTTTATTTTTTGCTTTTGGCTTCTTTGCGGCAGGCTTTTTGTCCGGTTCATCTATATCATCACTGCCTTGTGTCTTTGCATCATCTAAAGATGTGTCTTCCGAAGCAGGAAGGCCGGCGGCTTCCCCCGGAGCAGATAAAATCTCATCTGTTTCCGAAAAATCATCCGTCGGATCGGCCGGGGACGTATACATGACGCTGGAGGCCAGATCCGTCCGGGCGGGGGGGAGAGCGTAAAATATAGCCAGACTGATCACTGCGCACAGTATTTTTTTTGCCATTTTTTTCTCCCTGTTTTCTGAATCTATATTGACTGCATTATTTAAAAACAGTATAGTATATAACAAATATCGGAAATAGCAGAAAAAAAATAAGGAAGAAAAGCATGACGCAGATTATTTTTCATCATGTGACGAAAAAATTCGGCGATTTAACGGCACTTAACGACGTTTCTTTTGAGATAAGAAAAGGTGAATTTGTATTTGTAATAGGAAAGAGCGGGGCAGGAAAGAGTACAATGCTGCATCTGCTTACTAAACAGGAGGAAGTGACCTCGGGGCAGATCGTCGTTGACGGATGCAATATAGAAAGCATTAAAAAAGGAAAGATACCGGGTTATCGGCGCAGGCTGGGAATTGTTTCTCTGGAGGCGGGGCTATTGAAAGATCGCTCGATTTATGATAACATTATGTTTGCGATGCGGGCTACCGGAAAGGCAGACCGCCAGGCCGGGAAGGTGATCCTGCGGCTTTTGGGCCTTGTGGGCCTGGCAAACAGATATCAGGCATTTCCGGGTGAGCTCTCCGGAGGAGAGCAAGCCAGGGTGCTGGTGGCCAGGGCTCTTTCTGTTCGGCCGGATATTCTGGTGGCGGATGAGCCGACTGCAAATCTGGATCCGGACGCGGCCTGGGATCTGATGCAGCTTTTTGCGGAAATCAACTATCAAGGAATGACGATCCTGATGGCCAGCCATGCCAGGGATCTGGTAACCATCATGAGAAAACGCTGCCTGACTCTGGTGGCGGGGACTCTGGTGGCCGACGAGAAGAATGCAATATATAATCCGAAGGCAATTGATATTTTTGAAGAGAGGAGAGTTCTTGGAAAAAAATAAGAAAAATGTAGAAATTAGCCTGGATTTTTAAAATCAGACTAATATTTTAGGAAAAATATCCGAAATACTATAGAGGATACTATTTTTTGTGACTGGAAGGAGGGACTGCTATTAATTATGAAATCAGGTATATGCTGATGTTGCTGACGGCCATAATTAATCAGAAGACTCTTCAACCGCCAAGGAGATATGTGAAATGGGAGACGGTTTTAAAAGTTTCTGATTATCAGAATGTGATCAACATCGTCTATCTTGGTATCCTGGGAATTGAAAAAGAGATTTCCGAGGAATGCGAAGAGCAGTTTTTTCAGAGCTATAAAAAAGAACTTCTTCTGCGTGATTCATACAGTAATGCGGAAGAGGTAATTATGTGGCAGCTGGAAAGATATGGGATTGAAGCGTTGATTCTCTCGGATACAAGGGTGGAAGGGCTGTATCCCAAACCGGAAATGGCCAACCTTGGCAGGCTTGAAATCCTGGTAAACAAAATGAGCCTCCCCCAGATTCACCGTTTGATGCGGGACATGGATTATGGGGAAGTCGAAAACCGTATGGGGACAGGGGCGCTGTATGAGCGGATTCCGGGAATCCGGGTCATGTTTTATGATGAGATGCCGGTTCATAACAAAGCATATAAGAAATATTTCTCTGCATCCCTGAAAAAGTATCCGTGCCTTGAAAACTACCATTATATACATACGTTGTCTGCCGAAGACGGCTATTTGTATCAGGTGGGAAAAATGGTAGAATTCTATCTGGCGGGGGACCTGAGGATACGGGATGTGCTTGACTTTTGGCAATATCAGAGGGCTGCTGAAGATGTTGTTCAAAGTAAAAAAGTAAAAGATTTTTTTCAGCGTGTGAAATGGCAGGAATTTGTCCACCAGATGGGGCTCCTTGCCACGCTTTGGTTCGGTGACGGTGCGGCCCGGCAATATGGTGTTGCGCTGGAACTGGAGGAATACATCCTTTCTTCCGGCCGTGAGAACAAACGCCTGGATCAGAGGCTTTTACCTTACGAGAAGTCCAGGCTGGATTTTTACTGGCGGAACAGGGATGCGGAATGGGCGGTGAAAAAGAGGGAATGGTTATTTCCTTCCAGGGAATATATGTACCGTTTTTTTCCCGTTCTGAATCAATATCCTTTTTTACTATTTTTTTGCTGGGCGATCCGTTGGCTTCGCTTTTTGAAACAGTTTGCAGCAAACAGGTGGAGAAAAGTGTGGTGTGGAATCAGCGTCAGATTTTTGGATATAAAAGAAAAGATGAAAGGGCTGATAAGAAAAAGAGAAGAAAACCTATCTGAGAAAATACTTCAAAATCGTGAGGAAGAAATCCGGGATGTTGAGGGAAATCTTCAGGAACGTGAGGAAGAAATCCAGGAACGTGAGGAAGAAATCCAGGAACGTGAGAAGAAATTCCGGAATCGTTGGGAAGGCCCCCGAGATCGTGGAGAAAAGCCCCGGAATCGTTGGGAAGAAGTCCAGGATCAAGAGGAAGAGTCTCAGGAGCGATGGGGAGAAGCTAGGGATCAGGAAGAAGAGTCTCAAGATCAGTGGGAATATGCTCAGGATTATGAGGAAGAACCTCAGACCATTGAAATTTAAACAGAAATAGAAAATGGAACAGAAGGAGACAAAGATGTTAAAAAAATTAAAAATCAGGAATAAACTTTTTGTATCATTTGGCTGTGTGCTGGTTCTTACAATTATTGTTGCGATTTATTCAATGACACAATTACAGAAGGCCAATGAAGAATTGGAGGGTTTCCTGGCGAATAATCTGACGGTGGATGACGCTGTTCAGAATAACCGTATCTATTCGAACGAGATTGCCAGATATCTGCGTGACATGGTGTTGAGCGGTGAAGTAAATAATACAACAATGGATAATGTAAACACGGATATCGGACGTATTCAGGATAATATCGAGATACTGAATAACCAGACTGTTTTGAGTGCGGATACAGTGAGCCAGTATGAAACTCTGATAAATAACTGGTTGACGATCGGCAATAATATAATCGCTCAGATAGAAGCGGGACAGATAGATGAAGCCAAGGAGGCCATTCTCAATGAGTGTACGCCTGCGCTGGATGATCTGGTGGATGTAGTGAGGGCGTTGAGTGACGAGTCGCTTCAGAACCGTACGGAGGCCGCACAGGAAAGCGTAGCCGTGACAAACCGCAGTATGATCGTGCTGATTATCATTCTGGTGATCGCTGTTGCTATCGCAGTGGCTATCTGTATTGTAGTGACAAAGGATATCGTAGGGCCTCTGCAGCAGGTAAAAACGGCGATGGAAGGAATGGCCGAGGGTAAGATGTCGCAGAATCTGCATCATGATGCCCAGGATGAGCTTGGTATGGTGGTAGACAGTGTGACGTCGACCTGCACGGAGCTTGAAGCGGTTGTAGGCGATTTGACTTATCTTCTGGATGAGATGGCGAAAGGCAACTTTGATCTTTATGCTAAAGAAGAAGCCTATAAGGGTGATTTCGTCCCGTTGCTGGCATCTATCCGTCAGATGAATAAGAGTCTGAGCAATACAATGAGACAGATCAACGATGCCTCTGATCAGGTGGCCAGCGGCGCGGATCAGGTCTCTTCCGGTGCCCAGGCACTGTCCCAGGGTGCTACCGAACAGGCAAGTTCTGTGGAAGAGCTGGCAGCTACGGTCAACGAGGTTTCCAGAGAGGTTACCAATACGGCAGAGAATGCCAGAGAGGCCAGCAACAAGGTTATGGAAGCTCAGGAGAAGCTCTCTGTTTCCAATGAGCAGATGCAGGATATGATCGCGGCTATGGATGAGATCAGCCAGAAGTCCGGTGACATCGGTAAGATCATTAAGACTATTGAAGACATTGCGTTCCAGACGAATATTCTGGCGCTGAATGCGGCTGTGGAAGCTGCCCGTGCCGGAGAGGCCGGAAAAGGATTTGCCGTGGTGGCTGACGAAGTGCGGAATCTGGCTTCCAAGAGTGCCGAGGCGGCCAGCAATACAACTGTTCTGATCGAGGGTACGATTCAGGCAGTGGAGAGCGGTACCAGTATTGCAGGCCATACGGCGGAGGCGATCATGGAGACCGTGGACAGCACCAAGAGTGCCGTGAACTATGTGGATAAGATCTCTGCGGCTATGAACAATCAGGCGGAGGCGATTTCTCAGGTAACTACAGGTATGGATCAGATTTCCAGCGTTGTGCAGACCAACTCTGCTACGGCTCAGGAGAGCGCGGCAGCCAGCGAGGAACTGGCAGGTCAGTCCCAGCTGCTGAAGTCTCTGGTATCCCGGTTCAAGCTCAGGGATTCTAAGAGAATGTAAGAGATAGATTTCATGTACAAATGAGAAAGAGTTTCTCGGCAGTACATAATATGTAACCGTTCAGCCAGTCTGAACGGTTACAGCAAATATAATAGAAAGGAGAAGCTAGATATGGCAATTAACGGAATAAACTCATTTGGCACAAGTTATTACAGTTATCAGTCAACTATCAACAACATGCGTCTGGCCCAGGCGTTATCAAAAAATCCCAGGGCAAGTCAGGCGTATTCCGGTTATGGTTCGAAGTATTCTACTACGCGGAGCGCCGCCATGCAGTCCGATATCAGTTTCGCGAAAGAGTATAGCACGAGTATGTCGGATCTGATGGGGGCCGCCAATGAACTTCGGTCAACGAACAGGGGCAGTGTCCTCAATGATTTGACGGTCAGCAGTTCTGACACATCCATTGCCACGGCAAAAGAGAAGCTGACGGTCAGAGACCAGAAAGACATACAACTGGACGTTCAGCAGATTGCTCAAGCTCAGGTGAATACCAGTGATGGCGTGCGGGCTTCAGGCAGAGCGGAGTCAGATATGAACTTCACGGTAGATGACGGAACGAAATCCGTAAATGTCCGGGTAGGAGCCAGGAATAACAACGGAGTATCCAGAACGAATGTGGATATGCTCAAGGAAGCAGCGGAACAAATCAACATGGGCAACACCGGCGTGACGGCCAGTGTAGTCCAGAAAGACGGTATAGCGTCTCTGCAGCTGGAAAGCAAATCCAGTGGCACAGACAATGCTTTCCGCGTGAGTGGAGAAATGGGAGCTGCAGCAGGAGCTGAAAACGTCCGGACAGAAGCGGCCAATGCAAAATATTCTGTAACCAGCAATGGACGGACGATGCAGTATGAGTCTCAGAGCAATGAAGTGACAATGGATTCCGCACGGATCGGTGTGAGCCTTGAAGGAGTCGGCAAAGCAACCATTTCTGCAGGTGTGGATGTGGATAAAACGGCATCGGCGCTGGATAATCTGGTGAAGTCCTATAATTCTTCATTGAAGCTTCTCAATGATAATTATGGCAGAGGCACCGGTGTGAACCGGCAGCTGCGCAATATGGCATCCGGTCTGGGCTCCAGTCAAACTCTGGAAAAGTTGGGGATCACGGTGAATAAGGATGCAACTTTAAGTTTTGACAGAGGTTCTTTTGTGGAGAATATGAAAGAGAATCCTTCACAGACAAGAGAATTGGTATCCAATGTAAGCAATATGGCCGAGCGTGCATATGCCAAAGCGACGGCAGGAATGAATGTGAGTTCCAGCTCACTGGTAAATGGTGATATATCCAGTATGTCATCGAAAACCATCACAAATCCTTACAATGTTTTTGCCATGTACTCCAGAAGCGGAGCATACAACATGAGCAATTACTATGCAGTCGGCACGATGATGAGCTATTTGATCTAAGCGAATTTATTCAGAAATGGGTAGACAGATTCAAATGAGGAACCGATAGAATATAGAGAGAAAAAATGCCGTGTTATAGTATGAGGGCATTTTTTCTCTCTTTTTTCACACAGGAGGGGGCTATGGTTCTGGAAAATCCGAAGAAATCTTCCCACGAAATACAGTATCAGGAAGAGATCGGCCGGAGGCTGGAAAAGTATTGCCGGATCAAGGATATTGTCTGCAACAAGGGCTCCGGGATCGGCATGAAGAAGATGGGCTTTACGGAGAAACGTTTATACAAACAATATCAGGTGGCATTTTATCTGGCTTGTGCTGCCCATAAAGGCCAATATGATAAAGGAGGATTGGACTATATTTGCCACCCTGTGGTGGTCGCAACCTATATTCAGGAGAATATGGAACCGTCTAAGAAGAGAGATCGGGCTATGGTTGCCGCCATGCTTCATGATACGTTGGAAGATACATTGATCACGAAAAATGCCTTGAAATGTTTCGGCTTTAGTAAGCGGATTATCCGCACGGTTGTACTGCTTTCAAGGGACAAAGGAGAAGACTATGGGGCATATTTGGACCGACTGATGGTTTCCCGGCTGGCCATGATTGTCAAATGTGCAGATATGGCCGACAATGAAAACCTGAATCGGTTGGAGCACCCCAGCCAGCGGGACATAAACCGGTGCGAGTTTTATCGCAGCGGGCGTTTGCGTCTGGAGCGGCAATTGAGGAACAACACTATCTTTCTTTGACTATAATTTTGCATCGGACCCTGACGCCGTCCTCCGTGACAACAACTGTTCCGTTCCCTGCTTTACGGGCCGTAACGGTTACCTTGAAATCACCATCAGACATTATGTAAGCCACAGCCGCGTTGGTGGAAGCCCACAAAGGGCTGATGCCGGAAGATACACGGCAGGTCAGGGTTGCTTTTTCGCCGACAGTCAGTTTCAGTGTAGATTTGCTGAGCGTGATGGTCGGCTGTTTTACTGTGATTTTACAGTATCGTTTTACCCCGTCTACGGTGGCGGTGATATTGGCAGTACCGTGTCCGACAGCTGTGACCAGACCGTCTTCATCCACGGTGGCCACGCTGGTTTTTGAACTTTTCCAAACAGGCGTGTGTCCGTTGGATGCTTCGGCCGTCAATTGGAGTGTGCGGGTACGGTAGAGTGTGGCTTTATTTCTGTTCAGCCTGAGAGTGGGATGTTTAATATTCACCGTACAGACGGCCTTCGCGTCTCCGGCTGAGGCAGTGATCTTGGCGCTTCCCGGTTTAAGTGCATAGATGACACCCCTTTCATCCACGCTGGCTACCGAAGATTTGCTGCTTTTAAAAGAGACTTTGGTACCGTTGGATGCCTTGGCTTTCAGACGGGCATAGTCCCCGCATACCAGGGAGATGCTGGTTTCAGAAAGTAGAAGTTTTGTTTTCCTTACCGTGATTTTGCAATGCGCTTCCCCGCGCCGGACTTTGACTGTAATGGTGGCCGTGCCGGCTTTTTTTGCCGTGATGATACCGTAGGCGTCAACATAGGCCACGGAAGGTTTACTGCTTTTGAAGGTGGGCCACTGTCCGTTGCTGGCAATGGCCAGAAGAGGCAGGGAGTCCCCCACATCCATGGTGGCTTTATAGTGGGAGAGGATTACCAGATTGGGGAGTGAAGGTGTCCTGGCCGGTATATGCCGGGCAGGCAGGAATACAGACAGGGTCAGCGCTGCAAGAGCGCAAAGTAACAGAGAGAATCGTTTGATTTTGTTCATGAAGTCCTCCTTGATAAAAAAGGAAGGAAACACTCGGCTCATCGTGTACACAGTATAGCACATGAAAGGAAATTTGTGGCGAAAGCTGCATAGATAATCAGTTATCTGTCATAAAAAGCAGAAAAAATGTATGAATTGGAAAATACATAGTTTGAAATGACAGATGGCAGCGTCCGGGCTTAAGTAAATGACATTGGGTGTACAGCAGAAAAGGAAAATATTTACAGAAAATCATTGAATATAAAATGAGCCATCGTTCTTAGTGGAATTCGGAACGATGGCTCATCTCTGCTCATCTGTGTTCATTGGACTAAACCTCTCTTCTTTAAAACTATGGGGCAAATCGTCAAGTTTTTGTTGGATCGTACCTTCCTTTCTTTCATTCTTCGGGGTGAATCGTCATACTTCCTTTGGACCTTACCTCCTTTTCAAGTTTTAAAACATACACATAGATGAAAAACTATAACCTTATTATGTAATACGTGTGTGCTTTCAGTGGAGTATAGATACTGTCTTATAAACTGTCCATGGGATTGTACCTCTTTCGATTATTTCCGGGTAAAACACCATTATTTCATTGGACTACACCTCTTTCGGTTTTTGTTTACGGGTAAATCGCTATCTTCTCATTGGACTACACCTCATCTGAAAATGATCTTGTAAACGATAGCTACAAAGATTACTATTTCATTGGACTATACCTCGCTTTGAAAATTTGTATCTTTTGTATGAACTAATGATATCAAACAAAAAGCAGTTTGTCAATAAGAAATTAGAAAAAAATATAAAAAAATAGAATAGAATTGATAACAGGGCAAAAATTGATAAAAAATTCTGACAATTATTCAGGGGCTCATCTGTCATTTCTGCGCTATATGAAAAATACACTGTAAAGCGGGCCAATATGATAGAAGGGTGTCCGCTAATACGGGCAAAAAGGCGGCAGTCGATGGAAATGATCGAGCGATGTAATCAAATAATAAACGGAGTGGTCTGGGGACTGCCCATGCTGGTTCTTCTGGTGGCAACAGGGGTGTGGATGACCGTGAGGACGGGATTTTTCCAGGTTACCCACTTGAGGCACTGGTGGAGCCGGACGGTGGGCAGTATTTTTACGGATGCCCGGGTGACGGAACATACGGAGGACAGCTCCATATCCCAGTTTCAGTCTCTGTGTACGGCGCTGGCTTCCACAGTGGGTACAGGGAATATTGTCGGTGTGGCGGGAGCTGTCACCGCAGGCGGACCGGGAGCCGTGTTCTGGATGTGGGTTATCGCATTTTTCAGTATGATGACAGAATATGCCGAGAATGTGCTGGGGATCTATTACCGGCGTAAAAATGAGAATGATGAATGGGCCGGGGGTGCCATGTATTATCTGCGGGACGGTCTTGGCGCTAAGAGAGGGTGCAGGCAGATCGGAAGAATACTGGCCGCTCTGTTTGCGCTGTTTTGCTTTATGGCCTCCTTCGGTATCGGAAATATGACCCAGGCAAATGCCATTGCGGCAAATCTGGCATCGGGTTTCGGTATTCCGACCTACCTGACGGGCACGGTGCTGATGGCTTTGGCTGGCCTGGTGATCCTGGGCGGCCTGAAACGAATTGCGGCGGTGACGGAGAAGCTGGTGCCTTTCATGGTGGTGGCCTACATGGCGGGTACAGCCATGATTTTTCTGTTGAATATTCATGTGGCCGGAGACATTTTTCTGTCTATTTTCCGCGGGGCTTTCGGCCTCAAAGCTGCCGGTGGCGGTATTTTGGGGGCAGGTATGCAAAAAGCCGTAATCATGGGTATGAAGCGGGGCGTATTCTCCAACGAGGCGGGGCTTGGATCATCTGTCATGGTCCATGCCAGCTCCAATGTCAGGGAGCCGGTGCGGCAGGGGATGTGGGGGATCTTTGAGGTGTTCGCTGATACCATGGCTGTGTGCACATTGACTGCCTTTGCGATTCTGTCCTCCGGCCTTGTTGATCTGGATACCGGCGCTATCGCCGGAGGGTTACAACCGGCCTCTCTGGTCAGCGCTGCTTTTGGTCTGTCTTTCGGCAGCTTCGGTGCCCGTTTTGTGGCGGTGGCTGTGATGCTGTTTGCCTTCTCCACTATACTGGGCTGGAGCCACTATGGAGCGACAGCATGCGAGTACCTCTTTGGCCGGGAGGCAGTGGGCATTTATCGGGTGGCCTTTATCGCTGCCGTGTGCGCCGGGGCTCTGATGAGTGAGAATCTCTCATGGGAGATTGCCGATAGTTTAAACGGCCTCATGGCTCTGCCCAATCTCATAGGCTTGCTGGCCCTCTCCGGTACGGTAGCGGCTGTCACGGAGAATTATGAGCGGCGGATCTTTGGGGGCTCCGGGGAGGCACCCATGCTGTCGGCGTTTCAGGAGAAAGAGCCTGCACTTTCTGTAGCCACACACTCGCTGCGCGGCTGCGGGAGAACATGATGCAGGAGTGAGGGGCGGCATTAAAGTTTGCTTCATGTATCCGGTTGACGGAAAATCCTACAGAGGTTACACTAGAGCCAGTGTCTTGTCCTGCTCACATTTCGTAAAATGACTTGTCTGAAAGTGAACGG
>DPJQ01000179.1 GCA_003542935.1 Lachnospiraceae bacterium
AGCTCGCTGAGGTAGCGAAGGGGCACATAGGTGGCGCCGTCGTAGGCAAACACCTCGGCGGCTTCTCCGTTGGACTTGGTGGGGACAACGGTCTGGCCGTTGATGGACATGTCCATGGGAGTGACGGAGATCTGCTTCTCCGTCCCGGCCGCCAGAGCGGCCGTACCCAGGACCATGGCGCAGGCCAATGCGAGGGCTGTGATCCTTTTCTTCATACGCGTTCTCTCCTTCCATAAAATCATAGTTCGCTGAACTATGTTCACCCAAATTATATCGGAGAGAAATTACATTGTCAATATGATAACAAGAAAATGTCCATACAAAATACATAAAATTTGCTTTCAGCCCAGAGCCTCCATTACGCCCATGATGTCCCCATCTATACAGACAGCCCTCTTTTCGATCTCCCTGGGACAAACCGCCTCGCCAAAATTGATACAGGCATATGTGGCCATCGGGTTTGCGGCAGTCATTCTCCAAAAGGGATATTTTATAATGGCCGGCGTATTGTATCCCACTCCCAGCTCCAAAAACAGGATAGCTCCCTTTTCATGGCGGCGCAGGAAATCGGAATACCGTCCGGCGGCGGAGTGCCAGCCCTCATCCTCCACAAATGTGTCATCCGCCCGGAGGTTCATGGTCAGGGGCTTTCCGCAGTGGGGGCAGTATGGCACCAGGGAGGATGGGATACGCATATCTCTCTGCCCCTCCATCATGGACCTTACGATCTCCTCATTGTCAAAGGTCTCCTGACGGCACGGCCCGCTGCACTGAAACAGTCCGTAGTCTCCCTGGGTGTAAAATAGCCGCTTCTTGTCAAAACCGGCCTTTTGAAAACAGTGATCCACGTTTGTGGTCAATACGAAATGATCCTTTTCCTTTACCAGCTCCAGCAGCTTTTGATAGACCGGCTTGGGCGGGTCCATATAGCGGTTGACGGTAATATACCGGCTCCAATAGGCCCAGTATTCCTCCGGGGAGCTGTACGGATAAAAGCCGCCGGAGTACATATCCTGGAACCCGTATTCCCGGGCAAAATCCGAAAAATACCGTTCAAACCGCTCTCCGGTATAGGCAAACCCCGCCGCGGCGGACAACCCCGCCCCGGCGCCGACGACGACCGCGTCGGCGGTATCCAGCGCCGCTTTCAGCCGCTCAATCTGCCGCGAGTAGGTTCTTATAGATTTGGTAGTCGACGTCTTTAAAAACATTAAAAATCACCTGGATCCCGCTGTTTTGACTTGCCCGGTATTCTTTTACCGTCCGTACCGCGATCTCCGCCGCTCTGTCGTTGGGAAAATGAAATTCTCCCGTGGAGATGCAGCAGAAGGCAATGCTCTTACTGCCGTGTTGCTCCGCCAGCTCCAGACAGGAGCGGTAACAGGAGACCAGCAACTCTTCATCCGCCTTTGTCAGCGGCCCGGAAATGATGGGACCGACGGTGTGCAGGATGTACTTGCAGGGGAGATTATAGGCTCCCGTGAGCTTGGCCCCGCCGGTCTCTTCCTCCCGCCCCTGCCTTTCCATGATCGCCGCGCACTCCCGCCGAAGCCGCACTCCGGCGTAGGTGTGGATCGCGTTGTCAATGCATCCGTGGCAAGGGACATAGCAGCCAGTCATTCCGCTGTTGGCGGCGTTGACGATGGCGTCACAGCGCAGGGTGGTAATGTCCCCCTGCCAGAGATATAACCCCTCTGATAGGGGCGTTAGATCCGCAAGATCGGTAACACCCTTTTGGGACAGCTCTTCCCGAAGGTATTCATCCTGTACCGTGAGAAACGCTTCGCTGACAGGCCTTGGAGGGCGGATGTTTACCAGGGCCCGGAGTAGCTTTTTTTGCTCTGTGACATCCGCCGGAATGGACATTTCCCGGTACTCGGGCCCTTCGGCAAGCAGGACCTTGAGCAAATAGATCCGCCGTTCTGTCTGGGTCATATTATCCTCGCCTTTCTACCGCCCGGACCGGGCAGACCGCTTGACAGTTGCCGCAGTGCAGACAGTGCTCCTGTTGGATCTGATAGGGCGTCCCCGCCTCAATACACTGTTGGGGACAGTGCGCGGCGCAGGCACCGCAGCCAATACAGGCATCGGTGATCCGGTAGCCCTTTTCCGTGACCGTTCCTCCGCCAATGGGATAGCGTTCCCGAAAGATCGGATGAACCCCCAGGTGGAAATACTCTATTTCCCCGTCCGTGATCTCAAATACCATCCCGGCCAGCGTTCGGGTATCCCCCGGATACACATTGGACAAATAGGGCTGCTCCTCAAATATAGCGTCGATCCATTTTTCCCTGTCCGCCTCCCGTACAGGTCTCGCCCTTGCGGACAGGCGGATCATCTCTTTGTACTTTGTGTAGCCCAGGATCTGCACCCGCCCGTCGGCCAGAAGCTGGCTGCAAAAGTCCTTGCCCCTTGCCGTAAAAAAGTACAGAGCCGACTGCTCATAATGAATGGCGCTGATGTTGCGGATCTGCGGTGCGCCCTGTTCATCCACCGTGGCAAAGGCCAACACCCCCACATACCGCAATTTTTGTAAACAGGTTTTCGCGTCCATATTATCCCTCCACAATTTTGCGGCGGCCCGCCCTGCGGGCCTTCTCCCCCGGATAGTCTCCCTTCCCATAACCCAGAAGCACAAAGCACCGGGCGATATAGTTTTCAGGAACCCCCCATTCCCGGCACATGGCCGTCCCCTTCTCACTGTCAAAGGTCTCCTCACCCCGCGCCACGATGCAGGAGGAGAGCCCCAGCTCTGTTGCCATCAGGACCATATTCTCCGCGCAGCAGAAGGCGTCGGGAATGCTGTAAAGAAAATCCTTCTGGGCAAATACAATACAGACCGAAGGCGCGCCATAAAATCCGTTTTGGATCGTCGGATCGTCTATGTTGCTGGGCTGTTCTTGGGAGACATAGGAACCGGCCAGCCTGCTCCGGTCAAACCGGGCAAGGTTCATCCTGCCGATCCTCCCGGCCAGGTCCGCGTTATGGATCCCCACGATCATGCTCCTCTGTCCCCCTCCGGCATTGGGCGCAAAGGTTCCCGCCTCCAGGATCGTTTCCATATCCGCTTTGGAGATCTGACGCTCCTGGTACTTTCGGATAGAGCGGCGGTATTTTATCAGCTTCAGCAGTTCCATCCTTCCACCTTCTTCCAGCATTGAGGGTCGGCGTCATAAAAGTCTCCATAGGTCCCGCCGGCCACGGCGGGGCAGCCCCGGCACCAGGCCAACAGCTCACATTGGGCGCATTTTTTGAATTTTTGATACTCCCGGTAGGTCTCCATCTCACAGACCCACACATCCGCGATCCTGTCCTCAAAGACATTGCCGACCCTGCTGTTCTGAACCCGGCGGCAGGCGTAAAGGTCTCCGGTGGGCAGGATGGTCAGGTGGCAGTTGCCGCAGTTACAGCCGCCGTAGATCATGCCCTCTTGGGCAGTCTCCGGGATCTGGAAGGCCCCCGTTTCATATTCGTACAGCGTCCAGAGATGATCTTTTTTGTTGAAGTACGTTTTGCAGCCCGCCGCCTCATATTTCCTAAACTTTTTATCGCACACAGCCAGCAGCTCCCGGTATTCCTCCGGCGTCATGCCGGTGTCCTTTTCCCCGCTGGTGGGACAGTACCGGGCAAAGGCAAATACGTCCACCCCGTATTTCACCACTGTATCTATGATGGCGGGGACCTCCCGGATGTTTTTTCCCGATACCGTGGTCATAATGACGCTGCGGATCCCCGCCTTTTTGATACAGGATATTTTCTCCAGAGTGCAGTCAAAGGAGCCTGGCTTGCGGAACCAGTCGTGGGTCTCCCTCATTCCGTCCAGGGAGAGCTGGTATTTTTGACAGCCATAGCCCTTCAGCCGTTTGCATACCTCATCGTTCAGATGGAAGGGATTGCCCATGATGGTGAAGGGGATACCCCGCTCCTTCAGCAGGGCCAAAAGCCTCCAAAAATCCGGGTGCAGAATTGGGTCGCCGCCGGTAAGATAGAAATAGGGCAGACGGCCGTACATTTCGCACATATCACAGCAGTTGTCCAGCACCTCCCGCATTTGCTCCCATGTCATAGCGTCCGGCTTTTTGCCGTTGTCCTCCGAGAAAATATAGCAGTGCTTGCACCGCTGGTCACACGCATCCGTAATGTGCCATTGAAAGGAAAAATA
>DPJQ01000220.1 GCA_003542935.1 Lachnospiraceae bacterium
TGTTTAATGAGCAGACACTAAGTATCTGAAAATATGTCGGGTAATCAAAAAGACTCCACATGGTAATCTCAGAGATTTTGTTTTAAACTATAGTCAATAATGTGGAGAGTCCGATAAACAGGAGGAAGAAGAAATGATAGACTTGAAGGCGAATCCGTTTTTCCTTGATGAAGAGCAAGAAAACTGGGTTCATGAGACACTGGCGGCTATGAGTACGGAAGAAAAGATCGGTCAGATGTTTTGCCCGATCGGCGGCAATATTGAAGAGGACTTTTTGAAAGTTTTTATAGAAGAATTTAAACCGGGCGCCATGCTATACCGCCCGATGCCGGCAAAGGATGTGCAGAGGACACACCGGTTTATCCAGGAGAATTCCCGGATCCCGCTGCTGTTCGGGGCGAATCTGGAGTCCGGCGGCAACGGCATCTGCTTGGACGGCACCTACTATTCCAGGCCCATGGGAGTGGCGGCGACGGATGATCCGAAGAATGCCTACCGTCTGGGAGCGGTCGCCGGAAAAGAAGCAAATGCCGTGGGCTGCAACTGGGCATTTTCTCCCATCTGCGACCTGGACAGGAACTACAGGAACCCCATTACGAATGTGCGTACCTTCGGATCGGATCAGGACAGGGTGATTCGTTTTGTGAAAGAGCAGCTAAAGGGTCTGCGGGACAATCAGGTGGCCGCCGCAGTCAAGCATTTTCCCGGCGACGGCGTGGACGAAAGGGACCAGCATCTAGTAGCTTCGGTAAACAGTCTGTCCGTGGAAGAATACGATAAAACATATGGAGCGGTCTGGCAGGAAGTGGTGAATGCGGGTACGCTTTCCATCATGGTCGGGCATATCATGCTGCCGGCGTACAGTAAGCATTTTAATCCGGAACTTAAAGACGAGGATATCCTTCCGGCTACTCTGTCCAAAGAGATCCTGCAGGGGCTTTTGCGCGGCAGATTGGGGTATAACGGCATGATCGTGACGGATGCGACGCCGATGATCGGATTCAACACATCGATGAAGCGGTCCCAGGCGGTTCCGGCGGCGCTGGCGGCAGGCTGTGACATGATCCTGTTCAACAAAGATATCCGCGAGGATTACCAGTTTGTCCGCGACGCTCTGGCGGACGGACGTCTCACAATGGCCCGGATGGATGAGGCTGTGACGAGGATCCTGGCCATGAAAGCGGCCATGGAGCTTCCGCAGAAAAAGGCGGCGGGAACCCTTGTTCCCGGTGAAGAAGCATTAAAGACCGTTGCCTGCAAAGAGCACCGGGAATGGGCCAGGGCCTGTGCGGACGAAAGTATCACCCTCGTAAAAGATACGCAAAACCTGCTCCCGATCTCACCGGAAAAATATAAAAGGATCCGTCTCTATCTTCTGGAAGACCGCATAGGCGGGGGATTCAAGGACGGCGAGGGCGCTGTCGGGAAGATCAAAGGGAAATTAGAACAGGAAGGCTTTGAGGTGACGCTTTTTGATTACGGCAAACCGGATTTCCACGAAATGTTTGAAGGCGGTGTGGAGGATATCAAAAGCAAATTCGATCTGGCGGTATATGTGGCCTGTATCGATACGGCCAGCAACCAGTCTGTCAGAAGGATCGACTGGGTACATCTGATGGCTGCCGACGCGCCGTGGTTTATCCATGATGTACCGGCTATGTTTATCTCTGTCGCCAATCCCTATCATTTGGTGGACGCACCGATGATAAAGACATTCATCAACGCCTATACCCCCAGCGATGAGATTGTTGACCAGGTAGTCGAAAAGATCATGGGAAGATCCGAATTCAAGGGGATCAATCCGGTGGATCCCTTCTGCGGCGTCTGGGGCGCAAAATTTTGACACAAAGGACACAGGCAATATCAGTCACTTAAAGATACGGACGCTGTCCGGCTTTAAGTAACTGACATTGGGACACAGGGAGGACAAGATGAAGATTACAGGAATGCAGACCAACCATCTCACAAACCCGCTGGGATATGCGTTACAGACGCCGAGGGTATCCTTTCAGGTGACGGATACCGGGGCGAAGGTCGCAGAATTCATCCGCATCCAGGTAGCTATGGACGCGGAATTTGATGAAATAGTCTACGATACCGGAAAATCGCCGGAGCTTACGACCATCGGCACGGATCTAAACTTTTCATTAAAACCCCGTACCAGATATTATTGGCAGGCGGAAGTGTGGGGAGATAACGGAGAGCATGCCGTCAGCGACGCTGCCTGGTTTGAGACTGCCAAGATGGATGAGCCCTGGGAGGGCAGATGGATCGGCAGCAATAAATTAAAAGAAACGAATCCCATGCTGGTGAAAGAATTTGAGACGGATAAAGCTTACAAAAGGAGCCGGATCTACATGACCGGCCTGGGGCTGTATGAGTTATATCTGGACGGAGAGCGTGTGGGAGACGAGTATCTGGCGCCCGGCTGTACAGACTATAACCGGTGGATCCAGTACCAGACTTATGAGGCAGAGATAAAGAGCGGCCCCCACAGGATAGAGGTGTTCCTGGCGGACGGATGGTATATGGGGCGGTTCGGCCTGGATCATGCCGTCAATAACTACGGCGACCAGCATAAGATGATCCTGGAGCTGGTGATGCAGGACGCAAAGGGAAATGAAGAGAAGATCGTTTCCGATGAATCCTGGGAAGTCGCGGCGGGGGATGTGGTGTTCAGCAATATCTATGACGGTGAAACGTATGTCCCCACATCGAACCGCTCCGCGCGCTACGGCGCAGAGCTGCTGGACGGCCCCACAGACCGTCTGACAGCCAGATACGGGCAGCCGGTGGTGGTCAAAGAGGAGATTCGCCCCATCGAGATCATCCATACCCCGGCCGGAGAGACCGTCATCGACATGGGGCAGAATATGGCCGGTTTCCTGCGGTTTTACTGCGACGAACCCAAAGGAACGAAGATCTATATGCAGTTTGGCGAAGTACTGCAGGACGGTAATTTCTACCGCGATAATCTGCGTACCGCCAAGGCGGAATTTACCTATATTTCGGACGGGATCTCGAAATATGTGCAGCCCCATTTTACCTACTATGGGTTCCGCTATGTCCGGGTAGAAGGATTCACGAAAGAGATTACACTGGATCAGTTCACCGGCTGTGCCCTCTACAGCGATCTGGAACAGACCGGATGGATCACTACCGACAACGAGAAGGTAAACAAGCTGATTCAAAATGCCATGTGGGGGCAGAAGTGTAATTATGTGGATATCCCCACGGACTGCCCGCAGAGGGACGAGCGAATGGGATGGACGGCGGATACCCAGGTATTCTCCGGCACGGCCTGTTTTAATATGGACAATCACAGCCATGCGGCTTGACC
>DPJQ01000090.1:0-248 GCA_003542935.1 Lachnospiraceae bacterium
AACTTTGTCTAATCCCACGAAAATAATAAAATGCACATAAAAAAGATGAATTTTTTGCACATTTTCGTTATACTGAGAATGATGTTAAAAAAATAACAACCCAGTTGGAGGAAAACATGAGTAGAGAGAAGCTGACTTTCCACGGCGGCATCCATCCCCGTGGAGCAAAATCGCTTTCCAAGAAGGTAGCGATTCAACAGTTTCTGCCCCAGGGGAATATGATCTATCCGTTGTCCCAGCATATCGGT
>DPJQ01000090.1:533-13037 GCA_003542935.1 Lachnospiraceae bacterium
TATCCGTTGTCCCAGCATATCGGTGCGCCCGCCGTGCCGATCGTGGAGGCGGGGGATTATGTTCTGGCCGGGCAGAAGATTGCGGAGGCCGGGGGTTTTGTCTCGGCGCCGATTTATGCGTCTGTCTCAGGAAAGGTCAAGGGGCTGGTGAGTCATCTGACCCTGACCGGGGCCGTTACCACAGCCATTGAGCTGGAAAATGACCATGAATACCGCAGTGTGGAGTTTCCGGAACCGGCGGACCCGAAGACTCTCGATAAGGAGGAAATCCTGAGGCGTATCGGTGAGGCCGGCGTGGTCGGTATGGGCGGCGCCGGATTTCCGACGAGGGTGAAGCTCTCCCCCAAGGAGCCGGAGAAAATGGAGTACATATTGGTCAACGGCGCGGAGTGCGAGCCGTATCTGACCTCCGATTATCGCCTGATGCTGGAGCGGCCGGAAGAGATCATCGGTGGACTGAAGATCGTGCTGCAGCTGTTCCCGAAAGCGAAGGGATGCATCTGTATCGAGGATAACAAGATGGACTGCATCGAGCTGATGGAGCATCTGACTGCCGGCGAACACAGGATCGAGGTTAAGACCCTGGTGGCAAAATATCCCCAGGGCGGCGAGCGTTTCCTGATCCAGGCCGTGACCGGGCGGCAGATCAATTCCTCGGGCCTTCCGGCGGATGCGGGCTGTATCGTGAACAATGTGGAGACGATGACGGCTATTTACCGGGCAGTGGTCTACCAGAAGCCTGTGACTCACAGGACGGTGACGGTGACCGGCAGTGCCATCAGGCATCCCGGCAATTTTGACGTGCCCTGCGGTACCTGTGTAAACGAGCTGATCGAGGCGGCGGGCGGCTTTGTCTGTCAGCCGGAGAAGATCGTCTCCGGCGGCCCCATGATGGGATTTTCTCTGTTTAATACGGATACACCCACCACGAAGACTTCCAACTGTATCCTCTGTATGCAGAAAGACAGGGTTACGGCGGTGGAGCAGATGGCCTGCGTGAACTGCGGCCGCTGCATGAGCGTCTGTCCGGAGAAACTGATACCGGCCCGTCTGGCCCGTTTTGCGGAGCATCACGACTCGGCGGCTTTCCAGAAATGGTACGGGATGGAGTGTGTGGAGTGCGGCTGCTGTACGTTTATCTGCCCCTCCAAACGACCTCTGGCCCAGTCCATCAAGTCCATGCGCCAGACCGTGCTGGCGGAACGCAGAAAGCAGAATGCGAAGGGGGGAAAATAGAAAATGGCAGATTTATTACACGTATCGGCTTCTCCCCACATTCGTGCGAAGGCGGATACTCCTTATCTGATGAAAATGGTGCTGGCAGCTTTGGCTCCGGCGGCAACCTACGGCGTGTTTAATTTTGGTCCGAGAGCCTTGCTGGTGCTGGTTATATCGGTGGTTTCCTGCGAGGTCTTTGAGGTGCTGATGAACAGGCTGATGCACAGGCCGGATACGGTGGGTGACTACAGCGCGTTTGTGACAGGCCTGCTGCTGGGCATGAACCTGCCGGCGTCGGCTCCCTGGTGGCTCCCCATTGTGGGCAGCGCTTTTGCGATCATTATTGTGAAGATGCTGTTCGGCGGCCTGGGCGAGAACATCATGAACCCGGCCCTGGGCGCCCGCTGTTTTCTGCTGATCTCTTTTGCAGGTCTGATGTGCGACTTTTCCGTGCCCTCCGGCGCCCATCTGCAGGTGGTGGATACGGTATCGGGAGCGACGCCTCTTGCGGCTGTAAAGGCCGGTGAGTCCATTGACCTTCTGGCCTCCTTTATCGGCTATACGAAGGGAACGATCGGAGAGACCTCCGCCTTGTTCCTTCTCCTTGGCGGCCTGTTTCTGGCAGTAATGAAGATCATCGACTGGCGGATCCCGGTAGCCTATATCGGCAGTTTTGCCGTGTTTGTTCTGATTTTTGGCGGACATGGGTTTGACATTTACTATCTGGCCTGTCAGCTCTGTACCGGCGGCCTGATGCTGGGCGCCTGGTTTATGGCTACGGACTATGTCACATCACCGATTACTCCCATGGGCCGGATCATTTTCGGTATCGCCCTGGGTGTGCTTACCGGTCTTTTCCGTCTGTTCGGCAGCAGCGCCGAAGGTGTGTCCTACGCGATCATCTTCTGTAATCTGCTGGTGCCGCTGATTGAGCGGGTGACGATCCGCAAAGCCTTTGGAAAAGGAGGGAAAGCGTGATGGGTAAAATTATAAAAGATGCCTTTGCCCTTCTGATGATCACTCTCGTAGCCGGTATCCTTCTGGGGGCCGTGCGGGATATCACGAAGGATCCCATAGCCCGGCAGGAAAAACTGACTGAGGATAACTCCTGCAAGGAAGTGTTTGCCGACGCGGAGTTTGAGGACGTGGAGGATGAGGCTCTTCTGGCGGAGGCCCAGGCGGCCATGGCCCGGGAGGGATTTGAAGTCCAGACGCTGGTGAAGGTGAAAAAAGCCGTGGACGCGGGGGGCAATCTCCTGGGTTACGTGCTGAACATCGTCGATCCTGAGGGTTACGGCGGCGATATCAGCTTCATGATGGGTGTGAAACTGGACGGCACTTTAAACGGTATCTCGATTCTGGCCATCGGTGAGACGGCGGGACTTGGCATGAACGCCGATACGGATGATTTCAAGGGCCAGTTTAGAGATAAACAGGTGGAGACCTTTACCTATACAAAGACGGGTTCGTCCGCAGACAGTGAGATCGACGCGTTAAGCGGCGCCACGATCACGACGAATGCCATGGTAAACGGCGTCAACGCCGGCCTTAGCGCATTCCGTTATCTGGCGGGACAGGAGGGTTGATAATGAGAGAGAATACACCGGCCGAACGGTTATATAACGGTATTGTAAAAGAAAATCCCACCTTTGTGATGCTGCTGGGTATGTGTCCGACGCTGGCGGTGACCACGATGGCGGTAAATGGTCTGGGCATGGGGCTGACTACCACGGTCATCCTCACCATGTCCAATCTGATGATCTCCTTGCTGAGGAAAGTGATTCCCGACGGCGTGCGTATGCCGGCCTACATCGTGGTCGTGGCTTCCTTTGTGACGATCGTACAGTTTCTGCTGCAGGGATTTATTCCCTCGCTGTATGCATCCCTGGGCATTTTTATTCCGCTGATCGTGGTGAACTGTATCATTCTGGGCCGTGCCGAGGCATATGCATCCAAGCATGGCGTGATCGCTTCTATTTTTGACGGTATTGGTATGGGGCTCGGTTTTACTCTGGCTCTGACCTGCATTGGTATGGTCAGAGAGCTGATCGGGGCCGGAAAGATTTTCGGCATTCAGATCATGCCCTCCTTCTATCATCCGGTTACGATCTTCATTCTGGCGCCCGGCGCGTTCTTTGTGCTGGCATTTTTGATTGCGCTGCAGAATAAGTTCAAGATCGGCAGCGCCAGGGTGGGCGAGGACGGCCACCCGGCCTGTTCCCGGACCAGCTGTATGAACTGCGGCAACCGCATCTGCAGCGGCCGTATGGCGCCCCAGGCGGAGAATAAGGAGGGTGAGGCATGAGAGAACTACTGATTATTGCTATTGGCGCGGCGTTTGTCAATAACGTGGTGTTGAGCCAGTTCATGGGCCTGTGCCCGTTTCTCGGGGTTTCCAAAAAGATTGATACGGCAGCGGGCATGGGCGGTGCCGTGATCTTTGTTATCACGATCTCCTCCTTTGTGACCAGCATCATCTACCGGGCCATTCTGGTGCCTCTGGATATGACCTACCTGCAGACGATCGTATTCATCCTGGTGATCGCCGCCCTGGTGCAGCTGGTGGAGATGTTTTTGAAAAAATCCATCCCGTCCCTGTATCAGAGCCTGGGCGTGTACCTGCCGCTGATCACAACGAACTGTGCCGTGCTGGGCGTGGCGTTGACTAATGTGCAGAACGGTTACGGCGTGCTGGAGAGCACGGTGGCCGGTATCGCCACCGCTGTGGGCTTCACGGTATCCATTGTTATCATGGCGGGCCTGCGCGAGAAGATTGAGTATAACGATATACCGGAGCCCTTCAAGGGAATGCCGGTGGTACTGCTGACGGCTGGACTGATGTCCATCGCCTTTTTCGGATTTTCCGGATTGATCTAGGGAGGGGACGATATGAGTACAGGAGTAATACTTGCCGCGGCCCTGGTGGGGGGCACCGGTATCATCATCGGCCTTCTGTTGGGTTTGGCGGGGAAAATATTTGCGGTGGAGGTGGATCCCAAGGAAACCGCCGTCCGCGAAGTGCTGCCGGGCAATAACTGTGGCGCCTGCGGCTATCCGGGCTGTGACGGTCTGGCGGCGGCGGTGGCCAAGGGTGAGGCCCCGGCAAACAGCTGTCCGGTGGGCGGTTCTGCCGTGGCGGCGAAAATAGGTGCGATCATGGGCCAGGAAGTGGCGGAAACCCGTCGGATGGTGGCTTTCGTACACTGTGCCGGGGACTGTGAGAAGTCCAAGATCCAGTATAATTACACCGGTATGGAGGACTGCGCTATGATGGCCTACGTACCAAACGGCGGTTCCAAGATCTGCAACAACGGCTGCCTGGGTTACGGCAACTGTGTGCGGGCCTGCCCCTTTGACGCCATCCACGTCATCAACGGGGTGGCCCGGGTGGATAAGGAGAAATGTAAGTCCTGTAAGAAGTGCGTGGCGGCCTGTCCCCAGCACCTGATCAGCCTGGTACCCTACGACGCCAACGTCCACACGGCCTGCAGCTGTACGGACAAAGGCAAGGTGGTTATGGTGGAATGTGATGCCGGATGTATCAGCTGTAAGAAATGTGAGAAAAATTGTCCCGCCGGGGCAATTAAGCTGGAAAATAACGTGCCCAGGATCGATTACGACCTGTGTACGGATTGCGGGAAGTGCCGGGAGGCATGTCCGCGGAAGAGTATTGTGTAAGAATTATGGTTGTGATACATCGCCCCTGAAACGGATTTCGGGGGCGATGTTATTTGGGTGTAAGTTTTCCAAAATATTCTCTTGCGCTTTTCAATTCTATGGTCTATAATAGCCACTGTGCTGTGCTAAAGCAATAAGGCACAAAAGAGAAAAGGAGAATATATTATTATGAAGAGATTAATTGCAATGGCTCTGACAGCGGCCACATGTCTGTCACTGTTTACCGGCTGCGGCGGTTCGGGAAGTTCTGCTGCGGGAAGTTCTGCCGATGCGGGAAGCGCGGCGGGTACGTCCTCGGCGGTGAGTTCTGCGGCGAGTGAGGTTTCGGCGGCAGATGAAAGTTCCTCCGCTCAGAGCAGCGTAGTTTCCGGAGCGGACGAGACGTCTGCATCCGGCGAAGCTTCCGGTACATCGGAGTCCGGTGAGGCGTCCGGTGCAGACGAAGCGGCGGCTTCTACCACAGAGGGGGATTCCGACTGGGAGTACATATCGGGCAAAGGCAAGCTGGTGGTCGGGATGACATTGTTTGCGCCCATGAATTATTATGATGATTCCAACACTTTCGTGGGTTTTGATACGGAGATGGCCACGGCAGTCTGCGAAAAACTGGGGATCGAGGTGGAATTTGTGGAGATCAACTGGGATTCCAAGGAGATCGAGCTGAATTCCAAGAACATTGACTGTCTCTGGAACGGTATGTGCATCACGCCGGAGCGCAGAGAGAACATGAGTATTTCCGATCCCTACCTGAACAACACCCAGGCGATCGTGGTGAAGAAGGACCGGGAGGCGGATGTGATGGCCAGTGTGGACGGCCTGACCGTGGTGGCCGAGCAGGGATCCACCGGCGAGGGCAAGCTGCAGGGTACGATCGAGGATGACGAGACGGTAAAAGTGTCCGCTAAAGAATATTTTGCGAAATCCAATTACGTTGCCTGCGATTCCATGGCGAAGGCTCTGATGGAAGTCAAAGCCGGTACGGCAGACCTGGCCCTGGTGGACAGCGTATGCGCCCTGGCTATGGTGGGCGAGGGTACGGATTACGACGATATGGTGGTAAATCTGGACAATGATTTCGGCCTGCAGGAGTATGGTATCGCGTTCCGCAAAGGCAGCGACGTTACGGAGAAAGTAAACGCAGCCATCGACGAGCTGTACGCGGATGGCGTGGTGGAAGAGATCGCCGGAAGATATGGCCTGACCGAGATGCTGATTAAAAAATAAGATGGTGGAAACTGAGTGAGAAAGGGGCCTGGCGGGCTGGGAAAAGACACAGAATACCTGTGTAAACAGCCGCCGGGCTGATAATGTAAAACGGAGGATCGCGATGTCCGGACCTATATTGGCCTTGTTTGAGGGGTTTGCTGAAAATATACGTTTGTTTGCCGTGACACTGGTGCTGGCAATCCCGTTGGGACTGGTGATTACTTTTGGCTCCATGTCGAAATTCCGGCCGCTGAAATGGGTGACCAGAATTTTTATATGGGTGATCCGGGGGACGCCGCTGATGCTGCAGTTGATGGTGGTGCTTTATGCGCCGGGGCTCCTTCTGGGGATCCCCATGAGCAATCGTTTCATGGCGGCCACCATCGCTTTTGTGATCAACTACGCGGCTTATTTTTCGGAGATTTACCGGGGTGGTATCGAGAGTATCCCGAAAGGGCAGTATGAGGCAGGACAGGTGCTGGGCATGACAAAGAGCCAGGTGTTTTTCAAGGTGGTTCTTCTGCAGGTGGTCAAACGGATCGTGCCGCCCATGGGCAATGAGCTGATCACGCTGACAAAGGACACCTCCCTGGCCCGGGTCATCGGCGTGGCGGAGATCTTGATGAGTGCCGAGCGTTTCACGAAACAGGGCCTGATCTGGCCGCTGTTTTCCACGGCGCTGTATTTCCTGGCGCTGAACGGCTTGTTGACGATTCTGCTTGGCCAGGCGGAGAAGAAGCTGGATTATTTCAGGGCGTAGGAGGTACGTGAGATGGCGATTCTGGAAGTAGAAAAGATCAGGAAGGATTTCGGCTCTCTGGAAGTCCTGAGGGACGTCAGTTTTTCTCTGGAGAAGGGGGAGACGCTGTCGATGATCGGGGCGTCGGGAAGCGGCAAGACCACGCTGCTGCGCTGCCTGAATTTCCTGGAGAGGCCCACGGCGGGCGTGATTCGGGTGGGCGGCGAGGTGATTTTTGACGCGGCGGATCCGGCCACCACCAGTGAGAGCGAGATCCGCAGGCGCAGGATGCATTTTGGCATGGTGTTCCAGTCCTTCAACCTGTTCCCCCAGTACACGGCGCTGCAGAATGTGACGCTGGCCCGGGAATTGAAGGAGAAGGAGCAGCCCGGTTACAAGGAACATAAGAAAGAGATTCTGAATCAGATCCGCGAGGAGGGCGCAGCTGTCCTGGACAGCGTGGGACTCAAGGAAAAAGCGGACTATTATCCCCATCAGCTCTCCGGCGGCCAGCAGCAGCGGGTAGCCATTGCCCGGGCACTGATGTTGAAGCCGGATATCCTGTGTTTCGACGAACCCACATCGGCGCTGGATCCGGAGCTTACCGGGGAAGTGCTGAAGGTGATCCGCAAGCTGGCCAGCCAGCGTACTACGATGGTGATCGTGACCCATGAGATGCAGTTCGCCAGGGATGTATCGGATAAAATTCTGTTCCTTGACAATGGGCTGGTGACGGAGTACGGCACACCGGAGGATGTGTTTGAACGGCCCACCCAGGAGAGGACACGGCAGTTTCTGGAGCGGTATTTTGAAGATAAGAGATGATATAGAAAAGGCACTGGACAGGACAGTCAGATGCGGGAGGCATCGGGGCTGTCCGCCCAGTGCTTTTTTGCTGTTGTTTAGATAACGGAAAAACCCTGTTTCAGGATTGTGGGCCAGTTGCGTTGTAACAGTTCAACCTCCGGCTGAACTGTTACTGAATCCAGCCCATTGGAAGTTCGCCTGTGGCGAAGGGCTGGATTCACCCTTGGCAAAATACAAGCATTCTTACGGACTTTGCTGGAAGTGCAAAGTCCTGGGCCGAACTGTTATGTTACGTTTCTGGTATAGAAAACGAACCACCGTTACCTGTTGATTTTCGTCGGAAACAGTGTAAAATATGAGATAATTCTTTGCCAGTGTAAAACGGATGCCCCATGAGGCGAGCAGCGGGTCATCTACAAGAGGAAATTTGTCCGGGAATGAGGAGAGGGCATTGATTTTTGTTTCGGCTTCATTCAGCAGTTCATCAGCCGCTTTTGGGTTTTTCAGCACGAAGTCGATATAGTCTGAGGCATCGGCCATATCCCGTTCGGCGGTGGCTGTGATGCGGATGGCATAAGTTACCGTTTTCTACGGTTCCTTAAATCGGAAATTGCCTCAGAAAATGGCCGGGTATGTCCGTTTTGCGCATCGTCCAACCCTTCGTGGATAAGTCCGTAGAGCTCAAAACGGCCGACAAGCTGTTCATAGGTTTCAATACTCATGACGGCCAGGTCGCCCTTTCCGTTTTTGGTAATAAATACGGGTTCGGGATAGGTGTGGCAGAATTCGGAAATATCATTGTAGCTGTTGCGCAGATCAGCGCTGGAACGTATATGTGGCATAAGCGGCGCCTCCTTTTTTGATAACAAACCTGCATGCGCCTCATTGGCGCACCACCATGCATGAAAGCCGGGAATGGCGCATCCCCTGAATGTATACCGCCTACGGCGGCGGGCTTTCATAGTAAAATTATATATAAATTTCTTTATAACGTCAAGTGAGGGATCATGAAAAAGGTTGATTTTGAGAATGGAAAAACTATACAGAATATTGCCCAGACGGCGTTCCCCATGTTGGTGGCGCAGCTTCTGAACCTGCTCTACAGTATTGTGGACCGAATTTATATAGGAAGGATTCCGGGGGAGGGGACGAATGCTCTGGGAGCGGTAGGCCTTTGCTTTCCGGTTATCGTTCTGATCATGGGTTTTGCCAATATGTATGGGATGGGCGGTGCGCCTCTGTTTTCCATGGAGATGGGCCGGGGCGGCCGGGAGAAGGCGGAGAAGCTGATGAATACGTCCTTCCGGCTGATCTGTGTGACGGCGGCGCTGATCATGGCGGTGGGGGAAGTATTTTCCGCGCCGCTGCTGGGGCTGTTCGGCGCTTCGGATGCGACGCTGTCCCAGGCGCTGGTTTATCTGCGGATCTATCTGCTGGGAACTCTCTTTTCCATGATTGCCACGGGGATGAATCCGTTTCTGAACGCCCAGGGGGTTCCCGGCGTCACCATGTTGTCGGTGGTCACGGGAGCGGTGGCGAATCTGATCCTGGATCCGCTGTTTATTTTCGGGCTGCAATGCGGTGTGGCCGGGGCGGCTATAGCCACGGTGATCTCCCAGGGGCTGTCTGCGGCTATTGTGGCGTATTTTATCTTGGGAAGACGGCTGGAGTACAGGATCCATTTCCGGAGTGAAAAAGAGTTGGGCGCATATTTTCCTTTTGCAAAGGATATCATGGCTTTGGGCCTGGCACCTTTTATCATGCAGTGTACGAATTCTCTGGTGCAGATCGCCTGCAACAGCGTGTTGATGCGCTTTGGCGGTGAGCTCTATGTTTCGATCATGACTATTGTGTCCTCAGTGCGGCAGATCCTGGATACGCCTGTGCTCGCGGTGGCGGAGGGGGCATCGCCGGTCATCAGTTACAACTACGGCGCGAAGCGGGCGGGCCGCGTCCGGGAGGCCATTACCCTGATGACAGTCATAGGTATCGTTTACACCCTGGTGGTCTGGCTGCTGATCCAGCGGCGGCCGGAAGTGCTCATCGGGATTTTCAGCTCGGACAGGGAGCTTCTCGCAGATGCTGTCCCGGCCCTGCATCTGTATTTTGCCGCTTTTATTTTTCAGGCCCTGCAGTACAGCGGGCAGACGGTATTCAAATCGTTGAATAAAAGAAACAAAGCGGTGTTTTTCAGCCTGTTCCGGAAGGTGGTTATGGTGGTTCCGCTGACTTATCTGTTTCCGTATTTTTTCGGGCTTGGGACGGACGGCGTGTTCATGGCCGAGCCCGTATCCAATGTGGTGGGCGGAGCGGCCTGTTTTGTGACGATGCTGGTCACGGTTCTGCCGGAGCTTAAGAGGATGGGATAGGGTTTGGGTTTTCTTTTGCGTCTGCATACAGGCGGCGGAGATGCATAAAAATATGTAGATAACAAAAATGGACTATTGACGGATTCGTGATGGGGAGGTATAGTATAGGCAGAGAGAGGTATCAAATATGAATCAAACGAAGAATATAAGTACGATTACTGTCACTATACCCCGGGATCAGCGTTGGGAGAATCTGCGTATTGCCAATGATTTCATATTTGCAAAGGTAATGAGGAATCGGAAGCTATGTCAGGGACTGATTGAGCGGTTGCTGGATATTAGCATTGATCACATTGAATATCCGGAAGAGCAAAAAGTAATAGATATTGCAAAAGACAGCAAAAGCGTACGGCTGGATGTGTATCTGCGGGATGGAAAAGGTACTGTTTATAATGTGGAGATCCAAACTGCCAGCAACCGGAATCTGCCGAAAAGAGCCCGCTACTATCAGGGAATGATCGATTTAAATGCCATAGAGAAAGGTGCGGATTACAGCGAACTGCCGCAAAGCTTTGTCATTTTTATCTGTACCTTTGACCCGTTTGGAAAAGGACGGTGGAAATATACCTTCCGCAACCTGTGTGATGAAGAACCGCGGATACTGTTAAACGATGGTACAGAGAAAGTGTTTTTCAACAGTACAGGAATGGAAGGCAAAATCGGCAGCGAGGCAAAGAAGGTACTTAAATTCATAGAAGACAACGCAGCAGAAGACGAATTTACAAGAAAACTGGAGCAAGAAGTTCAGAAGATCAAGGAAAATAAAGAATGGAGGGTGGAATATATGACCTTGTACATGAGAGAACGCGAAAAATTTAAAGAGGGAAAAGCAGAAGGAAAAGCAGAAGGAAAAGCAGAAGGAAAAGCAGAAGGAAAAGCAGAGGGAAAAGCAGGGGGGATCATTGACACGTTGCTGGATCTTGGCTACACTGACGAGGACATACTTTCCACACTGCAAAAGAAACTCAATATTGACAGGGATCAGGCAGAGGACTATTTGAAAAGATTTTATGAAGGAGCATTGTAAAAGAAACGGGGATTGCAGTAAGCGGATTCTGTATTGATACAGCTCATGGCAATCCGGGGGGTAAAGCCATGTTTTTTGCCAAGTTCGGTCAGCAATGCGTATTGCTGAGGATAATCACCGGGATTCAATATAATGAAGGGGTACTCCCGGCATTCGGCGAAAGATGTCAGGTTTTGGTCGAACAGGGGGTGTCCCAGGGGGATGAAGACGGCTTCAGGAGAACTGAAAAATTTACGCCACTCGTATTGCTCCCGGTTCGGCGTGGGCAGGAGCCTGGCTCCTCCCACGATCAGGTCAAAATAATCTTTCTGCAAAAGAGGAAGAAGATCATAGATGCCCCTGGTCTCAAAATGCTTCCGCCTGCTCAAGCCCCCGCATGATCAGAGCAAAAAGGCCGTCCCATTCGCGGGCCAGCACGTCCGCAGCGGCGGTGGGTACCAGTTCATGATAGGTGCGGGAGAACAGAGGGTAGCCCAGGATTTCTTCCATGGCATGGATAGTTTTGCTGATTGTGGAAGGAGTATAATGGTAACGCTCTGCCACATAAGTATAATTTCGGGCCTGATAACATTTCAGAAAAATTTCTAATTGTTTAAGCGTCAGGTGGAGAATGGCATCAGAATTCATTTTTATCACCTTTGTGTGCAGTCTGTTTGTTTTGATATGTTTTCGCCAGCCGCTCAAATACCGGCAGCGACCGTCTCACCCGCTCGGTGGGAACGCAGTAGGCGATGCGGAAATGGCCGGGACAGCCGAAATTGCTGCCGGGTACCAGCATCAGATCCAGGGCCATGGCCCGTTTGCAGAAAGCTTCGTCGTCCGGCTCTAAAGAGCGGGGGAACATATAGAAAGTGCCGCCCGGTTCCACACAGGAGTAGCCGTAGGAGAGCAGCGCCCTATAGAGGATGTTTTTGTTTTTCTCGTAGACCGTCAGGTCGGCGGTGAGCCCGCAGGTGTCCCCCACCGTATGCTGCATCAGGGCGGCGGCTCCGTTGTGGCCGATGGTGCGGGAGATCTGGGGGCAGATATCGATGATTGTATCCGCGTCAGAGCACTCCGGGTTCACGGCCAGGTAGCCGATGCGCTCCCCGGGCAGGGAGAGGGACTTGCTGAAAGAATAGCAGGTCAGGGTGTCCGGATAAAAATCAGCCACATAGGGGCTGTCCACTCCGCCAAAAAGGATGTCCCGGTAAGGCTCGTCGGAGATCAGATAGATCGGATGCCCCAGAGCCTGGGATTGTTCCGTGAGGATTTCCGACAGACGGCGGATAGTCTCGGTGGAATACACCACGCCGGAGGGATTGTTGGGGGAATTCACCAGCACCGCCTGGGTGTGCTCCGTGAGCATGGCCTCCACGGCCTCCAGCCTGATCTGGAAATCCGGCACGTCCGGCGGAACCACCCGGAAGCGCAGCCCCGCCTCCTGGGCAAAGGGCTGATATTCCGGAAAATAGGGGGCG
>DPJQ01000090.1:13189-14013 GCA_003542935.1 Lachnospiraceae bacterium
CACCACGCCGGAGGGATTGTTGGGCGTGTTGATGAGCACGGCGGCGGTGCGCTCTCCGATCTCTTTTTCCAGAAGCTCCAGGGGGATCTGGAAAGTATCCGTGTCGGCGGGCAGAGTTTTTAGATGTACACCGGCCCCGGCGGCGTAGGGATAGTATTCCGAGAAACAGGGAGTGAAGGTGATCACTTCATCCCCCGGATTGGTCACGGCCCGCAGCGCATGGGCCAGGGCGCCGGCGGCCCCGGCGGTGATGAAGATATGTTCGGCTGCGTAGCGGCAGCCATATTTCCGGTTTAGATCCGCGGCCAGCTGTTCCCGGACTGCGGGGAGGCCCTTGTTGGGGCTGTAGCCGTGGAGGGTCAAAGGATTCAGGGCGCCCAGCTTGCGGATCATCGTGTTGTTTACCGCTGCCGGCGCGGGCACGGAGGGGTTCCCCAGGCTGAAATCAAAGACGTTTTCCGCCCCGATTTCGGCCGCCCGGGCCGTGGAGTAGTGGAAAATCTCAAAGATAATGTCTTTCTGGCCAAGCATGGCTGTATATTGGGTGTTGATCATGGTGTATGCCTCTCTTATCGTTGGGCTGGCGGCAGGGTATCTGCCGCAGACTACATGTCAACAATCATTATACGTCCGGCAGGGCGGCGGGGCAAGTGAAAACCCGCGGATGCGGAATGAAAAGCCTGGCGGGTAAAATATGAAATTCTCCGGGGCCGGGATGACAGCACGCCGGAAGCTGTGGTATACTGGAGCGTGTGCGGGGAAGCCTTGAGGCGGAAGCCCCGGTATATGTCAAGATCTGGCGGGAGGATGTCTATGAAAAAAAT
>DPJQ01000171.1 GCA_003542935.1 Lachnospiraceae bacterium
CGATCAGCCTCTTACAATTGTTCAACCTGACATTATGGTTATTTGTAACAAGGGCAAGCTGGATGAAAAGCGTTGCAATGGTGCGCCTGATTTCATCATCGAGATTGTTTCTCCCAGTAATCCATCCGATGATTATATTCGCAAGCTCTACTACTACAAAAATGCCGGGGTTCGTGAATATTGGATCGTGGATCCCCGCCGAAAGACGGTGACTGTCAATTACTTTGAGGGCAATATCGTGAGCGTCCCATATCCTTTCGATTCCATTATCAAGGTCAATATCCATGATGATCTGCTTATCAATTTCTCTGAGATTGCTGATCTGCTGAATATTTAAGTAAAAGAAAAGGGGCTGTCTATTTCCCGACTGCCCCTTGGGGGATCCCGCTCAGTATCTCACAGGCATCCCCATATCTCCCGTATAATGTATGGAACAGCTCCAAGGCCCCCGGCATAGGCTCTAACCGGTCATAAAAATGAGCGACTTTTTTGATCGCCTCCCACATGGCGTCATCGCCTGTCGCTGTTTTTTTAGTCCGACGGAAGGGATCCATACCGCAGAGATCCCTCACGCCTCTGCGAAAATCAGCGAGCACGCCGTCCAGATCAAAATATATTTTTTCTATCTTCACCGCCGGTCTCCTTCAAAGCCATAAAAATCTATATTTCCACGACCCACTCATACCCCTGTTCCTTCTTTCTGCGCACCAGCAGCCCGTACTCCACCTCCAGACAATTGATCTGAGCCTCATCAAACAGCTGCTCCAGTTCTTTTTCCAGTTTGGTTACATTCTTTTCAATGCCCCGTTTCTGTTTTTTGAACTCCAGGATCTTTACCACCAGGCTCTGCACCGTCTTATTCAGGTTTAGTTCCTCACAGAGCTTTGCCTCTTTTTCTTTAGAAACCGTCCGGCTCACAGGCAGGGTGATCTGACTGTCATCCTGGCCTGATTTTATGGCGTGGAGCACCGGGGACGGATAACAGTTCTTGATCCGCTTAAAGTTGCAGCTGCATCCGTACTCTGCTGTGATCTTCTGATACTGGTCGCGCAGTTTTATACAGCTTATCGGTTTCTCAGGTTTTTTAGAAATGAATTTCTGCGTTACATGGTACTGGTAATTCAGCGTAAATCCCATCACGCTATGTAAAAAACTTTCCCCTTCCTCGCCCATATGCCCAAACACATATAAAAGGGACAACCGCTCAAAATGTGTCAGATATCCTGTATTTTTCGCCTTTTGGCAGAGGTAGCGCATCAAATTACACTTTTTCAGCACCAACAATACATTATCCGACGCCTCCTGGAACGCTTCCAGATCCTCGTCTACCTTCTTCTCTGCCACGGGTAAATGCGGCGGCTTATCTAAAACGGCGGCCGATGCTCCAATGATCTTTCTTATCACGGGCAGACTATGTTTCACCATCTGCGAAATATACGCCCCCACATCGTCCACCCGCTCGAAGCTCTCGTTTAAAAACCAGCTCTGCCGGCCGCTTCTGATATGGAACCCAAACGGCAGCTTCATGGCCTGTCCGGGTTTTTTACTGTTCACTCTGGTCTTATTGGGGAAGTATTCGACAGAAAGCGCCGCATCCATCCCGCCGACTTTGTTCTCGATGATCTCTTCCAGCATATGGATATAGCGGAGAGGTATCCATTCCGTAAAAAGCACCCATATATGATATCCCCGAAAACCGCTCTCTTCTATATATCCTGTAAGTCCGAGCGTCCTTAATATATGTTCAAATTCCGCCGCCAGATCCGCTGCTTTTTGCAGGTAGGACCGCATGACATCCGGTGCGTCGCCCGCTTCCAGTATCGCTCTTTTCGACACATCGATATCAATGACCATATACTTTGCAGTCGCATTACACCGCTGCACATACGTCCCCACTGTCCTTTGTCCCGATATATGCTCCTTCAATACCTCATCATCCAGAGGCGCCGGCACCTGCCTGCACTCACGCCGGTTATTTCTGCCCGGCAGTTCCTCCACATACAGATCCTCCCGTCCCACAAAGTTCCTGTAATAGCTCTCCCATTGTTCCTTTGTGAGCCGGAGCCGGGAATTTCTGTCTTCTGTATCATCAGGAAATTGTATGACCGGCCTCTTTCTTTCTTCGGCCGCCAGTTGGAAACGTTTGATCTGTTCCGCCACTAACGATGCTTTATTATAACAGCCTGCCTCTGTATATAACTGCATGATGTCCCGGTACAGGTCTTCCTGTTCTTCCACAAGCAGGGCCCTGTACTGCTCCAGCAGATCATCTCTGCATGACTTCTCTATTACAACACCCGCATCCGCCTCCGACCCCAGGAAATAATCCTCATATTCTGCCAATTCCATTGCCGGGTCTTCGTGTTTTTTCCAGGTTTCCGCCAGCCACCGGCAGATCTCCCGGTCTGTATTATGCAGTTCTTTTCTCCCAGCCAGAAATGCCGGCGGTATCTCCACCGCTTTGTTTCCGGTCATATATAATACCACTGCATACTCTTCTATACTGCCGGGACTGCGTTCACCCTGAAAATATTGCGACCACCCTTCCAGGATCTCCGCCCCCTTGCGGAGACGTTCCTTGACAGAAAGGCCTTTTGAAGTATACCACATAGTTTCCAGCCGCTCTGCCAGATCATCCCGCGCCTTCGGAGGAATGGATTTCCCGTCACAGTCATAAGCATAGCCCAAAAACCGGAACCCCTCCGCGATCTCGCTGATACAGGTCTTTTTCTCATTCAGTGCAAGCCCCAGGCTTTCCATCCATGTCTTTAATCTCTGCAGTATTGCTTCCGCCTCTTCCTTATTTTCCGTCAGAACCAGGATGTCATCACTATACCGTAAATAAAACGGACACAGTCTCTCCATTTCCCTGTCAAAATCCATCATGTAGATATTAGACAGCACAGGCGCAATGGCTGAGCCCTGATAGACTCCCCGCCTTCTTTCCGTGAGTTCACCGTCCTCCGTAAGCCGCGGCGCGGTACAGTCTTTTAAGATCAGAGAAACCACATCTTTCTCCGATATATTTTCTGCCAGCTTCTTCTCAAGCATTCTGGTATCTATGGTGTCAAAAAAATGTGCAATATCTGCCTTGAGGCTCCACTTGACTCCGCCTTTTTTGATTACATTTTCCACCACTTCAAGGGCAGACAATGCGGATTTATTCGGTCGGTAAGCATAGGCGCAGGCAGAAAACATGTGGTCGTATATGCGCGTCAGTTCAACCGCTATGGCCTGCTGAACATTTTTATCCCGCATAGTGTATAATGCGATCTCCCTTGCCTTCTCACCTTTATAAATAGTCACTGATTTTACCGGAAGGGGCTCATAGGTATGTTCCGCAAGCTCCACATGCAGCCGTCTGATATTTTCCTTCTTTTCATTGTCATACATTTCCCATGTAACATTATCCACGCCGCAGGCCGGCCTGTTTTTCTTCACCCTGTCCCATGCCATGGATAATTTCTGCCTGTCAATAATCTTCGTGTATAAACTCATCCGTTCCCCCTAAATTACGATCACGTCATCACTATCATTAAAAACACCTGGTTTTTCCACTCCGATCAGTCTCATTTTGGGCTTACAATTCTGGCATATGTAGTAAAATCTGACACTCCCATCCGGCATATCCCCGCATTCTTTCGCGATCTCGCTATAAAGTTTTTGAAACCGTTTTTCGTCGATATTACATTCAAATACACTATATTGGATCCGCTTTCCGTAGTTTTCCAGGCATTTCGCTATTTTATTTCTGCGTTTATTAGAACTGATATCATAGCTCACCAGATACACGGTCTTTCTCCTCAAGACGGAACGGCTTATAAGGCTTCTGCTTCAAAACCGTATTTTTCAGCATGGCTGCCTGCTCTTTGATCTGAGTCCTGAAATTTGTTCCCCCCGCGCCGCCCAGCCACCGCTCAAATTCCCGGCAGAATTTCTTGAAGCCTTCCTCGTTCAGAATGATCGCTTCCCCGTTATCCTCAAAGTCATATCGGTTCATCATCCTTTTATTGCAGGCAGAGATGACAAACCTGTCAACAACCGGCTGCCGGAACTCCTCCACGATATCCAGCGGCAGGGATTTCCTCCCATATTTTATTCCATGCAGGAAACCCAGATACATTTCAAAGGATTCCGCCTCCAGCGCCGAACTCACCTCTTTTGTCAGGAATGTATACCCAAGGCTGATCAGCACATTGATCGGATCCCGGGGCGGACGCCGGTTCCTTCCATGAAAGGAGAAATCGCAGTGAAACATAGCGCCGAATGCACCGAAATAGATATTACTGCAGATCCCCTCCACACCCATGATCTCATTGGCCGACTGTTTCTGTGCCAGCGTTCCCCGGAACCGCTCCAGCTGTTTTATATCCGCTTTCCAGTCATGGTCATTTTCTCCCCATCTGTATCGTTTTATCATGGCTATCTGGTTCGATATTTTGTTGGAAACAATATCCCTTGCTATGGCCAGCCTTCTATCCGTCTGGTTATACAGGGCATACTGCGCAAACCGGAGAAAAATATTTCTGGAGAACTCTGCGCCTGTCTGCCCCAGATATCTGCCGGAAAAAGTAAAATAACTCACATCGATGCCGTTGTCCATAAGCATGTGGAGGGCCTGGGTAGTCACCTGTATATTTCCAATAACCGCTATATTCTCTATACAGGTAACGGGGATTTCCAGCAGCGTGGCAGTTCCCTTTGTAACGGCTATGCGCTCGCTCCGTTTCTGGACGACCGCACCCTGGTCTTTTATATACAGTACAGCCATCACTTGCTCTCCACGCCAGAATAGTAGACGGACTGAAAAGGATTAATCCATGTAATATCGTTTACACAGGCATCAAAAGAAATTCCCTCCAGCAAGCAGTATTCCTTGAAAAGCTCAATGACAAATTGTTTAAACCTCTGGAAATCGTCATTTCCCACCGGTCCCAGACCATGGGCAAAAATACTATTGTTCCTGAGATGTACCATGGCGCGTATACGTTTAAGTTTTTCTATATGCCGTCCGTTACTCTGTTTGCTGATATCATCATCCAAAGCCAGGAGTACCACAAAACCATCCAGCAGAGAAACCTGCTCCGCCATATACGGATTGCAGGCTTTCCCGAAGAGTTTTGTTTTTATTTCCAGATAGCGCTGTTTGACCTCCTCAAAAAAAGCTTTTGCATCAAGCTGCTTCCACTCGGGGTGCTTTTCTTCATCCACAGCCATATGCAGATAATCCATTTTTGACACATACAGATTGTAGCGGGAAAGGCGGCTCTGTTCTATCATTTCCAACAACCGGTACAGCAAGAGCGTTGCCATATCCAGCTTCTCCTGATCTTCACGGATGAGCGTGCTCTGATACATGGTAAACATCAGGGGAATCATATACTGTTTTTGTGACATAATATAGGCATGCTTTTTTTGCCTGATCAAGTCCTCCATTTCCGCCAATGGTTCCAGTATTTTTTCCTGCCGCACCAGCAAATCCACAAAATCCATAAGCAGAAACTGGCCGTGGATCGACCTGTCCCGCTTTAACTGTCTGTTTAACTTCGCGATGTATCCATAAGCATCAGCAAATTTAAGCGCATCCCACGCCTCATACACGCAGGAAAGCAGATATGCAAATTCCAGCTGCTGGCGGACATCCGGGTCAGGGACATCCTCCTTCAATTCTTCCAGTCTGGCACGGGCCCCCGGATAATTATGTCTCCCAAACAACGCGAATGCTTTCTCAATCTCCAGATCCCCAAATACTTCCAAAGGATTTGTGATATAAAAAAGCGTCTCCGATCCCGGATTAGGTTTCCTGAAATCCGGCAAATAATCATTAGTTCCTATGTATATCAACTGAACATTGATCATGGAACCCGCCATCGCGGCTGCCGCGGACATGGCTTTCGTCCCTCCCGTAAAATCTATGTAGAGCTTTTGGGGGCGTTCCCAGGACTGATAGGCCCGTTTAATTTCATGGTAAATATCCACCGGGTTGGTCTCGCTTACCACCGCCTTCTGGAATCTTGAGGCGGAAAGTTTACAATACGGCACTACCTTATCCAAGTATTTTTCTGTTTGTTCCGTACACAGAAACAGTATCTTTTCCGGTCTCAGGAGACATATATTTAACACGATCGGCTCATAGGACATACCTACGGACATAATCAGATATTTTGCGCGCTCATATACTTTTTCCGTATTCCGATCGACGTAATCCTGTTCGATCAGCTTCATAAGATTTTTCTCATAGAACTGTTCCGCTTCCTGGCGCTGTTTTAACGTTTTACGCTCCAGGCTCATCCACTTCTCGGTCATTTCCATAAGATTTCCCTGTATTTTTTGCTTTTTTGTTTCTTTCAACAGATTTTCCTCCATTCCCGTAACCACTCGTTCTATATAAACGGTTTTGTTACCAGAAGCTTAGCAAAATCCCCAGAAAGATACCATGCCTATCTTATGTGGCTGCGGATGGGGTCTTTACTTCCCCCGGGGACGATTCCGGATGTCCACTGTGCCGGCTCTGCAGAAACGAAAGGAGAAATGTCTGATAGAAATTCTGCAAAAAATGGCCGTCCATGTTTTCAACAAACTCCACTGGCCGGGCGGCATGCAATTCTTTTAATGCCTCCATCCACAAAGCCTTGTGCCGAATGAACAGGTTTTTCCATCGGTATAGCGTAGAGACTGCAATCCCGGCACGGTCACAAATATACTGCACACACGCCCTGCCCAGAAAATAGTCCCTGAGCGTCTGAAGAATAAATCGTAATGAATAAGAGGAATAGGGAACAAGAGCACTGGATACCCGTGCATGAGTATGGCCGCAGGAACGGCATTGGAAACGTTTTATTACTATTTCATGTACGGCCGGTTTACCTTTTTCACGTTCCACCAGACAGCGCGTATAAGAAGCAAAAGGGGATAAAGAGCCATGGGCATGGCAGACAGGACAGGCATGATCGGGAGAAAGCAGGCTTTCTGTTTCCTTCTCTACCCATTGCCTGTCCGACAGGGATATTTGATTCAGCTTACAGAAAATAGAAAAGATCTGTATCATGGTTGCGATCAAAATTGCTTGAGACAAAGAGAGTAACACTAACTCTCCTAATTAAAAGGGGAAATGCCCTGCGTCGGGCCAGCCTCATTTCTACGGCAGTTTTCGTATTTTGTGACACATGCCGAGGATTTGTGTCAATGCCCTTAGTCGGGCTTTTCTCATTTCTACCTCAATTGATCGGGTCTGTGAGATCCTAGAAGAAAGTGTCAATGCCCTTAGTCGGGCTTTTCTCATTTCTACACGATCAGGAACTTTGGTCAAAAACGATGACATATTGTGTCAATGCCCTTAGTCGGGCTTTTCTCATTTCTACATGGAAAAGAACAATATGGATAGAACGGCCAGTACATAGTGTCAATGCCCTTAGTCGGGCTTTTCTCATTTCTACTCTCTCAAGGGAGAATATCATTGATAACAAAATATCGTGTCAATGCCCTTAGTCGGGCTTTTCTCATTTCTACCACGATTGATGTTGGGTGGTAAGGCGATCGGGTTTTTGTGTCAATGCCCTTAGTCGGGCTTTTCTCATTTCTACGAGGAAATGAAATGTTGAAAAGAAATTATGTTAAAAAGTGTCAATGCCCTTAGTCGGGCTTTTCTCATTTCTACTTTTGAAGCAGAAGTCCAGAATTACATCCTGGAAGGTGTCAATGCCCTTAGTCGGGCTTTTCTCATTTCTACCGAGAAATTCGCAAAAGGGAGCTCCTTATTCAGAACCGTGTCAATGCCCTTAGTCGGGCT
>DPJQ01000217.1:0-35859 GCA_003542935.1 Lachnospiraceae bacterium
TCGGGCGGCAACCAGCAGAAAGCCGTGATCGCCCGGTGGCTGGTGGAGAAACCGGACATCCTGTTCCTTGATGAGCCGACCCAGGGGATTGATGTGGGGGCAAAAGACGAGATCTACGGGATCATCAATGAACTGTCCAAAAACGGTACAAGTATTATCATGGTGTCCAGTGAAATGCAGGAGAACCTGAGTCTGTGCGACAGGGTCATCACTTTATATGAAGGCCAGGTGACCGGGGAAATCCGGCGCAGTGAGCTGTCAGAGGAGAGAATGATGGCAGGGATGTCCATGGAAAAAGAAGCAGAATAGGAGGAAATATGTCAACAAGCAGGGAACGTTTAGACCAGACTTTAAATCATATAGAACCGGATCAGGTAGTGGTGGACATGGGTTCCACCCCCATCACCGGCATCAACGCCAATGCCCTTGACCGTCTGCGCAGGGCGCTGCATCTGGAGGAGAGAAAGATCAAGATCAATGAGCCGCTGCAGCTTCTGGGAGAAGTGGAGGAGGATGTGCGGCAGGCGCTCCATCTGGACTGTGTGGATGTAACCACCAATATGAATATGTTTGGCTTTTCCAATGCGGGCAGGAAACCCTGGACGATGCAGTCGGGGCTGGAGGTGGACGTACCTACGGAGTTTATGACCACGGTGGATGAAAAGGGGCGCACCTTTTTGTATCCCCAGGGGGATACAAGCGTACCTCCTTCCGGGATGATGCCGAAAAACGGGTTCTTCTTCGATAATATCGTGCGCAACAGCATGGAGTACGACGAGGATACCAGTGGGGCGAAGATCCATTTTAAAGACGATTTTGCCCTGATCACAGATGAGCAGCTCCGTTTTATGGAAAAACAGTGCGACGATTACTACAATAATACGGAGTATGGCATTGTGGCCAGCGGAGCCCTGGCCTCCCTGGGAGATTTCGCCATCGTGCCGGGACCAAATGTCAAACATCCGGAAGGGATCCGCAATCTGCCGGACTTCATGATGGCCCACTCGATCTGCCCGGACTACATCCATGAGCTTTTCGAGATGCATACGGAGTACGGGCTGAAGAATGCGGAGATGATCTATCAGGCCTGTGGAAACAAGATCCAGGCCATCTACATCTCGGGGACGGATTTCGGTATCCAGACGGGACCCTTCGTGTCGGTGGATACCTATCGGGAATTCTATAAGCCCTATTACAAGAAGATCAACGACTGGATCCACAAAAATACGAAGTGGAAGACTTTCTTCCACACCTGCGGGGCCATCACCACATTTCTGCAGGACTTCTATGAAGCCGGTGTGGATATTCTGAACCCGGTACAGCTCTCGGCCAGGGGAATGGACGGCAAAAAGCTGAAAGAACAGTGGGGAGATAAGTTCGTCTTCTGGGGCGGCGGTGTGGATACACAGCGGACTCTGCCCTTCGGTACGCCGGAGGAGGTGTATAAAGAAGTCACCGAACGTCTGGAGCTGTTCTCCAAAGGCGGCGGTTTTGTATTCAATACTACCCACAATATCCAGAGCCAGATCAGCGCGGAAAATATGATGGCCATGTTCAAGGCAGTGGAAGATTTTAAGATGAAGAATAAAGCATAAAGTATAAGGGGCGAAATAAATAACCGTTCTTGCGGAATCCGCATTTTTGGCGTATTCTGGAACAGAACGGTTATTTTTTTGAGATTTGGCAGGAACGGATAGAAGATATTGCGATGGCTGCGGCATTATGGAACGAAAAGTTTTACAAAACAAAACAGGAGAAGGAAAAACTGCGGATTGCCGTGGAACTGTGTCTGCATGACGTGAGTGAAAAACCGGCTGCGCCGGATATAGAGCGTTATCTCAGATTGCGTCAGCGTCCGGCTGCGGAGTTTCTGATACGGCAGGGAGATCTGGCGGGAATGCGTAAACTGGTATCTTATTCCTGGTTTGAGAGAAAATATCTCCCGGACTATCTGCGGATGGCCCAGGAGACAGGCCGGACGGAGCTGGTGGCGGAGCTGCTGCGGGAATGGTATGGAATGTGCAAAGTGAAAGGCAAAGCAGGGAGTGGGCGGGAGTGTTCCGGTGGAGGGGAGGACCGTGGAAAAGAAAAAAGAATTGCCGGGCCCGGCTGCGGTACGGCAGATGAGGGGGCAGAAAGGTTTTCCCAGGAAAACAGAATCGTGGAAAACGGACAGAAGAGAGGCGATCCGGGGCGTACGGCCCGGGAGATCGTGCAGCTGACGATCCAGAGCCTGATGCAGCGTTTCCCGTTTCTCGGAGGTGCGCTGCTGGCACTGGAACCCGTGCAGACGGACAGAGAGCTGCCGGAGCAGATGCGGACGGCAGGAGAGTCGGAAGGAAAAGAAAATGCAGGGCAGGATGCGGCGGACGAAACGGATAAGATGCCGGCTGCATTTGGCACGGACGGTGAGAAATTGTATTATGAGCCCCGGACAGTCTGCTGTCTCTTTCAACAGGGGCCCCATATTCTGGAACATCTGGCGCTGCACAGTCTGTTTCACTGTCTGCTCTGCCATATATTTTTGCCCTGTGGGGACGGAGACAGAGAGGGGGCGGATCGGGCGGCGGACGAAATGGTAGATGAACAGCTTGGCCGTATGATGGAGAGAGTGGAGATGATCCGTGACTGCCATGATTTCTGGCCGTCACGCCGGGAAAACTGTACGGGGGCCGATCCGGGACAGATGGAACTTTTGCGCCGTCGGTGGAAACATCTGGCGGCCGGAGAGGGCAGCGGCGGCATGGGCCCGGTACACGGGAAAAACAGCGGCGGACTGTATCAGGATTACGGATGCAGGAAACGAAAAGCCTATGACTACCGCCGTTTTCTGGAGCGGTTTATGGTGCGCCGGGAAGAACGGATGCTGGATATGGAGAATTTTGATCCGATATGGTATCATTACAGCCGCAGCCGATATGAAGGGCTGGTACTTTTGGAGCCTTTGGAAACCAGGGAGGTGACCCGGCTGGAGGAGATTCTGATCGCTATTGATACTTCAGCTTCCTGTTCCGGAGAGGTGGTGGAGCGGTTCCTTGATGAAACTTTTGCAATTCTGGAGCGTCAGGAACATTTTTTTCACAGGATGAATGTCCATATCGTCCAGTGCGACTGTATGATTCAGGATCATGTGCGGATCACCTGCGAGCGGGAGTGGCGGGAGTACCGGGAACATCTGAAGATCCGGGGCCTGGGCGATACGGATTTTACGCCGGTCTTTGCCCTGGCCGGGGGGCTGGAGCGTGCCGGACAGATCAGGGAACTGAAAGGGATTTTGTATTTCACCGACGGGGACGGCATCTTTCCCCGAAAAGCGCCGCCCTGGCCCTCGGCATTTGTGTTTTTAAATCATGAATTAGAGAAACATGAGCTGCCGGACTGGGCGATACGGCTGAATCTGGAGGAAGGCTGGGAATATGGATTATCGGAAAGAAAACGGTAGATATTGATCAAAAACGGCGTACAGGTTATTTCAAGGACGGATTACTATATATGAATATACAACAGGCAAAAGAAGAAATTATACACACAATCCACGCTTACACGGCAAAGGACGAGGCGGGTAATTACCGGATACCGCCCCTGCGCCAGCGGCCCATCCTGCTGATCGGCCCTCCGGGGGTGGGAAAGACAGCCGTCGTGGAGCAGGCTGCGGCGGAGTGTGGGATCGGCCTTGTGGCTTACACGATCACTCACCATACCCGCCAGAGCGCCGTGGGGCTGCCGGTGATCAGCCATAAGATCTGGCAGGGCCGGGAGTATACGGTGACTGAGTACACCATGAGCGAGATTATAGGATCTGTCTATGAGACGATGGAGCAGACAGGATGTCGGGAGGGGATCCTGTTTATCGATGAGATCAACTGTGTCTCCGAGACACTGATGCCGACCATGCTGCAGCTTCTCCAGGCCAAACGTTTCGGAGAATACCGGGTGCCCGCCGGATGGGTCATTGTGACGGCAGGGAATCCCAGGGAGTATAACGCCTCTGTCCATGAGTTTGATATGGTGACGCTGGATCGGGTGAAAAAGATTACCGTGGAGGCGGATTACGACGCCTGGCTGTCCTATGCCTGCGGCCATGATATTCACGGTTCTATTCTGTTCTATCTGGACGGAAACCGTGGGAATTTTTATCATATCAGCGGGAGTGGAGAAAACAGGCAGTTTTTGACAGCCCGGGGCTGGGAGGATCTCTCGGTGGTAATCCGGGAATATGAGCGGGAGGATATTCCCGTGACTCCGGGGCTCATCGAACAGTATCTACAGTGCCCTGAGATTGCCGCGGATTATTTTGGCTGGTATCAGCTGTACGGCAGATGCGGTGAGAAGCTGCGTCTGAAAGAGTCCTGGGAAGGGCGGCTTAATCGAAAAGAGCGGGAGGCACAAAAGGAGGCTGTCCGGCTGTCCGGCTGGGAAGAGCGTCTCTGTGTCAGCCGTTATTTTACTGAAAAGCTGACGGGGATGCTGGAGGAATCGGAGAGGGAGGAGGCATTGTGCCGCGAAACAGAAAGGTTATGGCAGCGTTTCCTGGGACAGGTATCGGAGATGAACGGTATCCCGGAACAGTTCCGCGGCTGGCTCAGGAAGGAAAATCATGCCCTTGAGATTAAGAGTGAGCAGGGGCTTGTGGATGAGGGGGAGGAGAGGGGAACCAGACAGGCATTGTATGTGCTCCGCGCTCTTTACCTGGAACTGGCCGGGCGGCAGGAGGGAACCGGGGAAGAGTGGGAGGCCCGTGCCGCCGTCTGGCTGCAGAAACGGCAGAATGATCATCGGGAGCGGGATCGGGAGCGGCAGGAAAAACTGTCGGATACGCTCCGGAGCCTGTCGGATACTCTGGGAACGGGGACGGAATTTGTCAGCCTTTTGTCGGCCATGGCGGTCAATCAGGACTGTGTACGTTTTCTGATCCGGCATCCCTGCAGCGTTTTTGCCGGATATGCCTCCCTTCTGCAAGTGGATGACCGGCGCAGACGTTTGCAGCAGGTTTTTGAGAAGGATTGACTTTTTTTGCATACTGATATATAATTTTTTGTATAAAATGATGCTCTTTTAGTGATAAAAGAGCATTTTTTGATTCCATGGGTAACAAAATGACTGCGCAGATCGCTGCCTTTTATGTATCAGGCGCACAAAGGGCGTGTGTGATGCGGGAATTTTGTGAAAGTTTTACAAGAACGAAGGGGGAAATATGCTAAAGACGGGCGACTATGTGGTACATTCCATGGAGGGCGTGTGTGAAGTACGGGATGTTGTGGAAATGAAAAAGGGCAGAGAGATGGTTTCTTACTACCAGCTCTGTTCGTGGCCGGACAAACGAACGACAGTGTATGTTCCTGTGAATCAGGAAAACGGCCGTGTGCGTCTGCGGGCACTGCTGACACGGGATGAAGTGCGGGATATCTGCCTGGAACTGCAGGAGTCGGAGGTGGAATGGGTTTCCGATATCGGCAAAAGGCAGGAGCAGATGTTGGAGGTTCTGCGGGAGGGAAATCCGGGCCGGATGGCCCGCATGACCAAGATGCTGATGATCAAGGATCTGGAAAAACCGTTGGGGAGCCGGGATAAGTCTACGCTCCTGACCGCCCAGAAAGTGTTGTTTTCAGAGATTGCCATGGCTACGGGAATGGACTTTCAGTCTGTCCAGCGGGCTGTCAAGCAGAACCTGAAAGATCCCAGCGAGCCGCTGCCTTTCGTGTAGAGGCAGGCTGAACTGTCACGCTTCCGGTATTTAGCGGCCGACGAACTTTGCTTTCGCTATTTACATTCAGGCGCGAAGATGATAGAATTTATGAGGATTTTTTTGCGCATTACCTGAAATAAATAGACGGAGGAAATTATGAAAAAAGTAGTCAAGTTCGGCGGCAGTTCTCTGGCCAGTGCCGAACAGTTTCGGAAGGTCGGAAATATCATCCGCTCTGATTCCACCAGAAAATATGTGGTGCCGTCCGCTCCCGGCAAGCGTTTTGCAGGAGATGCGAAGGTTACGGATATGCTATATAAATGCTATGAGGCGGCGGAAGCGGGCGAGGATTTTTCCGGGCAGCTTGCTGCAATCAGGGAGCGATATCAGGAGATCATCGACGGGCTGGAGCTTTCATTGTCTTTGAAGGAAGAATTTGCCGCAATTGAGAAGCATTTCCGTGATCGGGCGGGTGTGCAGTATGCGGCCTCCCGCGGTGAGTATTTGAACGGCATCATTATGTCCCGGTATCTGGATTTTGCTTTTGTAGATGCGGCGGAAGGTATCGTGTTCGGGGAAGACGGTACCCTTGACAGTATTGCCACCAATCGGAAGCTGGGTGAGCTTCTGAACGATCTGGAGTATGCCGTGATCCCGGGATTTTACGGAGCGTCGGCAGACGGAACGGTGCATACTTTTTCCAGAGGCGGATCCGATATCACGGGTTCCCTGGTGGCGAGGGCCACGAAGGCGGATCTTTATGAAAACTGGACAGATGTATCCGGCTGTCTGGTGACGGATCCGCGGGTGGTGGAGAATCCGGTGCCCATCGAGATTATTACCTATAAAGAATTGCGGGAGCTATCTTATATGGGAGCCACCGTGCTGCATGAGGATGCGATTTTCCCGGTACGCACCGTGGGGATCCCCATCAATATACGCAATACGAATCGACCTCAGGATAAGGGAACCATGATCGTGCGGGATACCTGCAGCCGGTCCGAGTATACGATCACCGGTATTGCGGGAAAGAAAGGTTTTGCTTCCATCACCATCGAGAAGGGTATGATGAACTCTGAGATAGGGTTTGGCAGGAAAGTGCTTCAGGTATTTGAAGAGAATGGCATTTCCTTTGAACATATGCCCTCCGGGATAGACACGATGACGATTCTGGCGCACCAGACGGAATTTGCAGAGCACGAACAGAAGGTGCTGACAGGCATCCAGAAAGCCGTACATCCCGACAGCGTATCCCTGGAGGCAGATTTGGCTTTAATCGCTGTCGTAGGAAGAGGAATGAAGTCTACCCGGGGTACGGCGGGACGGATTTTCTCCGCACTGGCCCACGCCCACGTCAATGTCAAGATGATCGACCAGGGTTCCAGCGAGCTGAACATTATCATTGGAGTGGCAAATGATGATTTTGAAACGGCAATTCGGGCCATATACAATATCTTTGTGCTTTGCAGGATTTAAGGGAGGCAGTTATGAAACGTGTATTGTTGAAACTGAGCGGTGAGGCCCTGGCCGGTGAGAAAAAGACCGGTTTTGACGAGCCCACGGTCACGGCGGTGGCAAAGCAGGTGAAACGGCTGGTGGATCAAGGCATCCAGGTGGGTATCGTTATTGGCGGCGGCAATTTCTGGCGGGGGCGTACCAGTGAGACTATTGACAGGCCCAAAGCGGATCAGATCGGTATGCTGGCTACTGTTATGAATTGTATCTACGTGTCGGAGATCTTCCGGTCTGTGGGAATCGGCACGGAGATTATGACACCGTTTTTGTGCAGCTCCTTTACTTCTCTGTTTTCAAAGGACGGGGCAGTGTCGGCCCTGGAAGCGGGGAAGGTGGTATTTTTTGCCGGGGGCACGGGCCATCCCTATTTTTCTACAGATACGGCAACAGTGCTCCGGGCTGTGGAGATAGAGGCGGAAACGATTCTTTTAGCCAAGGCGGTGGACGGCATCTATGACAGTGATCCCAAGGTAAATCCGGATGCCGTTAAATATGATGAGATTACGATTCAGGAAGTCATTGACCGCAGGCTGGCAGCCATGGATCTGTCGGCGTCTATCATGTGTATGGAAAACCATATGCCCATGCTGGTCTTTTTGCTAAATGGAGAAGACAGTATTGTTCGTGCGGCCAGGGGAGAGATTGAAGGTACCAGAGTTACGGTGTAGAAAAGAGCAGTTGATTCTCACGACACAGGGGATAGACGTGTCTGTCCGGCTTGCTGTACGTGGAAATAATGACCACAGGAGGATTTTTATATGAATGAGAAAATTCAGGCTTATGAGACAAAGATGGGAAAGACACTGGCAAATCTGGAGTCTGAGTTCGGCGCCATCCGGGCCGGACGCGCCAATCCCCATGTGCTGGACAGATTGTATGTGGATTATTACGGTACGCCGTCACCGATCCAGCAGGTAGCCAATGTGTCCGTACCGGATCCCCGGGTGATCCAGATTCAGCCCTGGGAAAATAAGATGATCAAAATCATCGAGAAAGCGATTATGACCTCTGATCTGGGCATCAATCCTACCAATGACGGTAAGTCGATCCGTCTGGTATTCCCGGAACTCACTGAGGAGCGGCGTAAAGAGCTGGTGAAGGATATCCGCAAGAAAGGGGAGGCTGCCAAAGTGGCTGTCCGCAATATCCGCCGTGATGCCAACGACATGCTGAAAAAGCTGGGTAAGGGGGAAGATATCTCCGAGGATGAGATCAAGGATATGCAGGATGAAGTCCAGAAACTGACGGACAAATACATCAAGGAAGTGGACAAAGCCGTGGAGGTTAAGTCGAAGGAAATCTTAACAGTATAGAGAAATGACGTCTGGCGGGAGGCCGGACGGCAGTAAGAAAATGATATTCCGGCAGGCATCAGTGATGTTTGCCGGAAGTTGTATCGTAAGGTAACTGTGGAAGTTTGGGACAGTTATTATAGTAAGAAAGGATGGCAGACCGGGATCTGCGGATGAACGATGAATATACCGAATCATGTGGCGATTATTCTTGACGGGAATGGGCGTTGGGCAAAGGCGAAAGGGATGCCCCGCACTTATGGGCATACAAAAGGATGCGAAAATCTGGAGAAGATCTGTTATGTGGCCAGGGATGTGGGCATTAAATATCTGACCGTATACGCCTTCTCCACAGAAAACTGGAAACGATCTCCCGACGAGGTGAACGCTCTGCTGCGGCTATTCCGCAGATATCTGAAAAAATGCATTAAATCCTCCGAAGAGAATCAGATGAGGGTGAAAGTGATCGGGGATACGACAGCCTTTGAGCCGGATCTGCAGGAAAGTATTCGCAGACTGGAAGATTTTTCCAAAGATTACGATAAACTGTATTTCCAGATTGCCTTGAATTACGGCAGCCGCGATGAGATAACGCGGGCGGTGGGCCGTCTGGCCGCCGATGTCAGGGCCGGACGGATAGAGAGTCCTGTGACGGAAGAAATGATTTCCTCTTATCTGGATACGGCGGGAGTGCCGGATCCGGATCTTTTGATCCGCACCAGCGGAGAGCAGCGTCTGTCTAATTTCCTGCTCTGGCAGCTGGCTTACACGGAATTTTATTTTACGCCGGTGGCCTGGCCGGATTTTCACAAAGAGGAATTGTTGGAGGCTATCCGGCAATATAATGACAGAGACAGACGTTACGGCGGTGTGAAGGAATGACGGGGGAGGCGCTATGTTTAAGACGAGACTGATAAGCGGGATCGTGCTGGTGGCGGTAGCCCTGCTCACGGTCTGCACAGGGCATCTGGTGCTTTTTATGACGCTGCTGGGGGTGTCCGTGATCGGTATGCAGGAGCTGTATAAGGCGATGAAAGTGAGGGAGGAGCGCTTTAACGGCCTGGAGCTGGCCGGCTACGCCGGAGTGACCGGATACTATCTGGTGATCGGTACGGCGGGGCAGTATGCCTTGATGGAACTGATCGCCGTACTGGTGCTGCTGATGTGCGTGTATGTATTTTCCTATCCCAGATACAGGGTAGAGCAGGTCATGGCAGCCATGTTCGGCGTGATTTATGTTGGTGTGATGCTGTCCTTTATCTATCAGACCAGGAGCCTGTACGGTGGAGAATACCATGTGTGGCTGATTTTTCTGTCTTCCTGGGGGTGCGATACCTGTGCGTACTGCGTGGGTATGCTGATCGGTAAACATAAAATGGCGCCTGTTCTAAGCCCCAAAAAATCCGTTGAGGGAGCCGTGGGCGGCGTGGCGGGAGCGGCGGTTTTGGGCGCTGTTTATGCCGCGGCCACGGGCAGTATTCCCATGGTCTATGCACTGATTTGCGGTGTGGGGGCACTGATCTCCATGGTAGGGGATCTGGCTGCCTCGGCGATCAAGAGAAACCAGGGGATCAAGGATTACGGGACGCTGATCCCCGGACACGGGGGGATACTGGATCGTTTCGACAGTGTGATCTTTACGGCCCCGGCGATTTATTTCCTGTGTGCACTGCTGATTGCCCAGAAATTTTAACGTCTATGTGCAGGGCTGCTTTTGGGGATGGGATCCTTGTGATATTTTTAAGAAAATGGACACAGGGCGGTCACAGATGGAAAGTAAGGTATGAGGAGTGTTATGAAAAAAATTGCTGTATTGGGTTCTACGGGCTCCATCGGAACGCAGACCCTGGAGGTGGTCAGGGAAAACGGAGATATCCAGGTGACGGGACTGGCAGCCGGAAAAAATATTGAGTTGCTGGAAAGACAGATCAGGGAGTTTTCCCCGTCCCTGGCGGTGGTATGGGAGGAAGAAAGGGCGAAAGAGCTGGCCGTCCGGGTGGCGGATCTGCCGGTGCGGGTTCTGTCCGGTATGGAGGGGCTTGTAGAATTGGCGGTGATGCCGGAGGCAGAGCTTTTAGTGACGGCTATCGTGGGTATGATCGGCATACGTCCTACCATTTCGGCGATAGAGGCCGGCAAGGACATTGCTCTGGCCAATAAGGAGACACTGGTGACGGCGGGGCATCTGATCATGCCGTTAGCAGAGAAATGCGGCGTGCGGATCCTTCCGGTGGACAGTGAGCACAGCGCTATTTTCCAGGCTCTTACCGGAGAAGCGGGAAACAGGGTCAGCAAATTGCTCATCACCGCGTCCGGCGGGCCTTTCCGGGGCAGGGATCGGGCATTCCTGGAGCATGTGCAGGTGGAGGATGCTTTGAAACATCCGAACTGGGCTATGGGACAGAAGATCACCATCGATTCCGCCACCCTGGTTAATAAAGGGCTGGAGGTGATGGAAGCCAAATGGCTGTTCGGCGTAGATCTGGACAGAATACAGGTGGTGGTACAGCCCAAAAGTATCATCCATTCCATGGTGGAGTTTGCGGACGGGGCGGTGATGGCGCAGATGGGTACGCCGGACATGAAGCTGCCGATCCAATATGCACTGTATTATCCCGAGAGACGTCACCTGCCCGGAGAAAGGCTGGATTTTTGGAGGCTGGGGCAGATCACTTTTGAAAAGCCGGATATGGAGACTTTCCGGGGGCTTCCTCTGGCTATGGAGGCGGCCCGCGCCGGCGGTTCCATGCCCACGGTGTTCAATGCGGCCAATGAGATGGCGGTGGCGGCTTTTCTGAAGCGAAAGATAAATTTTCTTGACATATATGAGATGATTGCGGATGCCATGGCATCCCACCGGAAAGTGGCCGATCCGGATCTGGAGCAGATCCTGGCGGCAGAACAGGAGACCTACGAGCATATCAGAAGGAGGCATGCGGCAGATTGAGTATTCTATTAGCATTGCTGATATTCAGCGTTTTAGTATTGTTCCACGAGTTTGGGCATTTTCTTTTTGCAAAGCTGAACCATATCACGGTACTGGAGTTTTCCCTGGGGATGGGGCCGAAGCTGTTTAGCTTTGAGAAGGGGGGCACGCTGTATTGTTTAAAGATTCTTCCTTTCGGCGGCTCCTGCATGATGCAGGGCGAAGACGGCGAGGACGAATCGGAGGGCTCTTTTAACGCAGCGCCGGTCTGGGGCCGGATCTCTGTGGTGGCGGCCGGACCGGTCTTTAACTTTATTCTGGCCTTTCTTTTTGCCATGATGGTGGTGGGGATCTCCGGTTTTGACCGGCCCACGGTTACGGGGGTGGAAGAGGGATCTGCTGTGGAGGCTGCCGGATTGCGGGCCGGTGATCAAATCACTAAATTTGACGGTTACGGTGTGTCGCTGGGCCGGGATCTCTATATGTATATGAATCTGGTGGGCGTGTCGGATGGTCAGGTGCAGGTGGAGTATCTCCGCGACGGTGTGAAACAATCCCTGTCCTATGTGCCGGACAGTGAAGAACGCTATATGTTGGGCTTCAATTATTATGCGGATGACCAGGAGCCTCTGATCGCGTCGGTGAGCCTGGGCGGAGCCATGGCCGAGGCGGGAGTAAAGTCCGGGGACGTCATTCTGGAGCTGGACGGTACGGTGATAAATACCGGTGCAGAACTGGAAAAATATATGGCGGATCACCCTATGGACGGCAGTGTGATCCATATGGTCTATAAGCAGGGGAATAAAATAAAGGAAGCGGACGTGACCCCTTCGGTGCAGAAGGCTGTCAATATCGGATTCAGCTATAATATGGCCTATGAGAAGGTGGGGGCTCTGGGTATATTCCGACATGGTTTTGAGGAAGTCAAATACTGGGTCAAGACAACGGTTTTAAGTTTACGGATGCTGGTGACAGGAAAGGTGGGCATCAATGACATGTCCGGTCCGGTGGGTATTGTAAGCACCATCGGCGATACCTATGAGCAGAGTAAGTCCTATGGGGCGGCCGTGACGCTGGCCAGTATGCTGGAACTGGTGATCCTGTTGTCCGCCAATCTGGGTGTCATGAACCTGCTGCCCATTCCCGCTCTCGACGGGGGCCGTCTGATCTTTTTGTTGGTGGAGGCCATACGCCGCAAGCCGGTGAACCGGGAGCTGGAGGGGAAGATCCATTTTGCAGGATTTGCGCTTCTGATGCTTTTGATCGTGTATGTGAGTGTACATGATATTGTGAAATTGTTTTGAGGTCATAGGTAAGGAAAGAACGTGTCTGGAAATTGTGGGAATGGATTTTCAGGCACGTTTCGGTTTATTTCTGTGGGATATGTTATAGAAAAACGGAAGGAGCATTTTATGGACGAGCAGCAGATTTTCAGAGAACGTCTGGCATCCATCGGCGCTTTTGCGGAGGAAAAGCAAGGAGTGCTGACGGAACAGGAGATCCGCAATTATTTTGGGGGCATCACGCTGGCCGATGAGCAGTGGGATATGGTGTACCGTTATCTGGAGACTTTAAAAATTCGTATTGCGGGACGAAAAGAAACATCGGATTTTATACTGATGCCGGAGACGTCCTCCGCCGGGGACGAGGCCGCATCCGGGGAGGACGGGGACGGGGCAGACGATGTGCTGGAACTGTATCTGGAGGATATGAGGCAGGTGGCCCCGGCGGTCCCCGGTGAGGAGGAAGCTCTGGTGGAGGCAGCCGCGGCGGGAAAGGATACCGCGGTCAAACGGCTGGCGGAGCTGTATCTGTACCATGTGATTGCCATTGCCAGGGAATACGCCGGGAAGGGCAGCCTGCCTGTGGGGGATCTGATCCAGGAAGGAAATGTGGGCCTGCTCACCGGTATTTCCATGCTGGCAGACCGGTCGGCGGACACTTCCCCCGCGGATTACCTGATCGGCTCTATCAGAGAGGCCATGGAGCTGTATATCCTGGAACTGGGGGATCAGAGTAATATCGGAAAACGGGTGGAGGAAAAAGTGAATCATCTCCATCAGGCTATACAGGAGCTGGAATGTGATCTGGAGCGTAAGGTCACAAAGGAGGAAGTTTCAGCTTTTCTGAACATGCCTCTTTCCGAGATCGAGGATCTTTTGCGCATGGCCGGGGATGGATTGGAGCTGGAATAAACTATGTTAGCGGAGCTGGCCTTTCAGGTCAGCTCCGCTATTCTTGTCACGCCCACATAGATATCCTGGATCCGGTACCAGGTGGGATAGTCCACGATACCGGTCTGCGGCAGCCCGAAGACTCGCTGGAAGGTGCGCACAGCATTCTGCGTACCCTCTCCGTAGATACCGTCCACAGATACGGCGGGAATGGCAGGATAGCCTCTGCGGATGGCGTTGAGCTGTTCCTGCAACTGGCGCACTTTTGCACCTGTGGCGCCAATATTCAGGTCATAGCCCGGCCAGGAGGAGGGGATGCCGGAGATCTCTTCGGCGGTGTTGATGTACATGTTTTCGCCGTAGTAGTAGCGCAGGATTTGGATGGCGGAGTAGTTTCGGTCGCCGAGGTATTTGGAACCCCACTGGCTCATCCAGTTCGGGCAGGTCACTCGCTCTCCGTCACAATATTGTGTGAGAATGGGCTGCTTTATGTTTGGCCGGGACAGATAGTTGCCGAACAACTCATCGACGATCTGACTCACATTCGTAAATAGATTCCGGCCGTTGATCCATTTGTGGTCGTAGGCAGTGGATGAGGTGATTGTAAAATCATAGCCCTTGTTTCGATACCATTTTGTAAGCAGGATTTCGGAAGGGCAGACGATCCAGGCAGATCCGTGAATGAATGTGGATATTTTCATTGCATATATCAATTCGCGAAATCAGCCGGTTAACGACAGCACATTTTTCCGCAACAGAGCTGTCCATAAAGGCTTTCGGCCATGGTGGCAGATCGGTAATATGTCCCGTTGGGCTTTTCTCTGCAGGAAGATTTCCGGTCGAATCCGGATAAGTATTGCAGTCCATTGTTTCGTGTGCAAATTCTTTCATGATATTGTTCAAGTGCTCTCTTTTTTCCTTGGCTTTGTGGATGAGTTCTGACAGATGTTCAGAGGAAAAAGAAATTTCTCCCCGCAGCGCTTTGGGAATCGATTCTTCCAGTATCTCAATATCCCTCTGTAAAGATTTTATCCGGGTTGCCAGCGCTTTTTTCTTTTCAGAAATGATTTTCTTCCGACTGCAGTTTTCTTCTGCCAGTTTGTCAGACAGAAATGTATTATCCTGGATGGCGGTCAGACAGTCTGTGACAAAGGCGAATATTCCGGTTTCCAGATCGTCGGCACGATAAAGAGCTTTTCCCTGGCAGAGTCCTCCCTGGTGTTTTGTCGGACAGCGGTAGCAGCCCACCCGGCTGCGATGCTTTATTCCGTCTTTTGTAGTCCAGTAATTATATTTGCTGCCGTTGATCATTTTTCGTCCGCAGCTGCCGCAGTACAAAATATCCAACAGGGGAAGAGCCCGACCGGTGCCGGTGGAAACCGCGGACGCGTTCTTTTTCTGCGGAGTGACGGCATTTCTGCGCATTTCACGGAGTTCCTGCACTCTGTTCCAGAGAGCGGGGTCGATGATCCGGATATTCGGGTCACATTTTTCCGAGAGAATCCATTTCGTGTGATCCAACGTGATAAAATGTCCATCGACCCGTGTGCGCCTGTTATATGCCAGATAGCCGGTGTAGATGGGATTGCGCAGAATATCCCGGACAGTTCCGGATTTCCAGGCGATGCCGTTGGGAGACAGAAGCCTCAGCCGTTCATCTTCGTTCAGCAGAGATGTGATTTTGGAGTAGCCATATCCGCAGGAGCCGGCGAGATTGTACATATAACGGACAATTTCGGCCCGTTCCGGGTCGATGACTTTCTTTTTCAGTGCCCTCTGATGTTTGCTGAACTCGCCGGAAAAAACCAGATGGTAGCCGTAAGGAGCTTTTCCGCCCTGATTTTTCCCAAGGCGTACATTTTCCCTGGCGGTATCTTTGACCCGCTGAGAAGTGTCCCGGCTGGCGCCTTCCGCATGCCAGTAGCGTATGAAATTGATCAGGGAATCCGTGTGGTTCTGCGGTGTGATGCAGCCGTCCTTTACGGTAAAAATCAGGACACCGAAGGACGCCAGTTTTTTGATATACTGGGGAATCTCATCTTCCCGCCGTCCCAGCCGGTCATCCTTGTAGCAGACCAGAATTTGAAATTCTCTGTTTTCTGCGTCAGCCAGGATATCCTGAAGTGCCTGACGATTCTTTACGGAATTTTTGTAACCGGAAACACCGCCTTCATAATATTCCGGTTTGACGGTGTCCAGCATCCATTCTCTGTGTTTTGCTATGTACGCCGTCACAATGTTTCGCTGGACGGCCAGATCGCCGTCGGCATCCAGCTGCTGGCCGGAAGAGACCCGGAGCAGCATTCTCACGAGAAGGGGAGCATTTATCTCCAATGGATACCCTCCTCTGTCTTTCTTAATTGGCCTAAAATCAAAAATGTCATCAGCTCTTTCAGGTCATCCACTGTTCCGGTATCGTCATCCCCGGAGTCGGAGAGGGTGATTTTCCACGCGTCTTCTGTATAGAAGGCAGTTTTGCCCATGGTATTCCTCCATACGTCATCTCTCTTCAGTTTTATGCCGTTCGTTCTTGTCCCTATGCATGATATTTTTGTGTGATTTCAGGCAGAGATCGGATTGCGGCGGAGCTTATCGCGTCAGTTTTTTTGCCCAATGACCGAAATTGCATTTTAGAAATGCCGGCACACACTTAAAAATCTGGTCTGCATTGAGACAGCACACGACTACGACGGGGGATGCTTTCACCCAAAAGGCCATTATAAAAGATATGGGAATGACGATTCCCCAGATACTGATCAAATCCATCTTCATCACATATTTTGTGTCACCGCCTCCTCGGACAATGCCGATGTTGGTGGGCATCTGGTAGGACATGCCCACACAGATCACGGACAGAATGACAAGAAAAGTGTTTGCCATAGACATGGTTTCCGGTTCCAGTCTGTAGAGGGAGAGAACGGGTATCCGCAGGAAATACAGGCCGATTCCGGAAAGAACCCCAATCCCCACAAAGAGGGTCTGCAGCGTGCGTGCCAGGACCGTCAGCCCTTTTTCATTGCCTTCACCAATGGTTTTGCCGACAAAGAAAGACGCAGCGGAAGCGGAGCCCATACCGGTGGATTTTACCATTAGAAATAAAGTGGATGCCACACTGTTTGCCGCGATGGCACGGTCGGTCATATGGCCGAGAATGGCATTTTGTGTGGCACTGTTCAGTCCCCACAGGCTGCTGGCCAAAAGCAGGGGCAGCATAATACGGAAATAATCCCTGCGAAGCACCGTATCCGTACGGAAATAATCCCGCAGATGTATATCTTTCTTCCGTATGTATATATAGAAAATCAGAACCAGGAGTTCGGCGATGCGGGCCGTAAGCGTTCCGATGGCAGCGCCCGTCACTCCCAGGCGCGGGGCACCGAAATGTCCGTATATCAGTGTATAATTGATACCGCAGTTGATCAGCAGTGTGCATACGGATAATATAAGGGCAATGTGCACGATCCCCATGCTCCGTAATACGGCCAGCAGAAGCTGTGTGATGGCAAAAAACAGATAGGTATATCGGATGATCCGAACGTATTCCGCCCCCTGGTCTATGATAGCCGGATCCGCCACGAACAGCCCCAGGAGCTGTCGCGGAAACAAACTTACAGCGAAAAAAAGCAGTGCAGCCGTTACCAGGGCCGTATGCATACCGATGGAAGAGAGTATCCGGATGGGCTCCATCTGTTTTTTACCGTAATACTGTGTGGCCAGGACAACGGCGCCTTCGCCAATGGCCGTAATGAGCTGTTGGTACACAAATTGTATCTGATTAGCTGCCGCTACACCGGACAGAGATACTTCGCTGTAAGCTCCCAGCATAATATTATCCGCCAGATTGACACTGAGCGTAATGATATTTTGCAGCACCAAAATTATCCACATTGAAAAAAATGATTTATAGAATGTCTTGTTTTTTATCATGGTGTTTTTCCTCTGTAATATTCAGATATGTAGAGTATACATCCAACAAATGAAGACAACAAGAATGTTTGCATACAAAAATCGGATTTAACCATTGAAAAAAACGCAAAAGTGACAAAACTTGAAATTTTTATGCATAATTCCGGATGCCGTAGCAGCTAACAGAAGCGATTGGCGGAAAGCCGGTTTACCGTATCGCCTTTATCAAATAAAATGCTGTGAACCGCATATGGCCGCTTCGCAGATCGCCGCCGGTTTTCCAATCTCCGTAAGGCGTGGTTTTTCTTTTGTTGGAAGCGTAGCAGTCAAGAACCAGGTATCGGCCGTTTTTGTAATCGCCGATAGCCATGTAGTGCCCCGGTATACGCCCGACGGCGGTGCCGCCGTTTTTTAAATGATTTTTCAGAGTGGTGAGGCTGGAAGTGGACCCTGCGTAGGTAAATCCATAAGTTTTTCCGAATTTTCTGGCTGCCCCGTTGAAAAATGCCGCCGCAGTTCCCTGACCGGGGATTCGATAGCCTGCTCGTACGGAGAAGTCAGCGAGAACCATGGGATCTATATATTGCCCGTTCAGGGCATAGACCGCGTTTGTCAGGGAGAGCACGCCGCAGGCGGATGCGGCCATAGAATTTGTCTTACCGTATCCTTTGCTTCCCCAATCCGGGTCGTATTGGGAAAATACCTGATAATTCGTCCGGTTTTTATTGGTAGCCATGGTGAATCGAAACTGTTTTTTGCCTGATTGGTTTTGTGCACCCAGGGTAAATGTCCGGGATGCCGTCAGGTAGCCGTCTGTACCTGCGTTTTTGAGAAAAAAATAAGAACCGGATCGGGTAAGCTGCCAGATCTGTCCGGGATTAATTTCATCATTGACCCTTTCCAGTACTACCTGATTTGCGTGTCCCGCGTTTTCGGATGCTGCTGCCAAATGTATTTTTTCTTCGCTTTCAGGCGTCGCTGCAAGACATAGGCCGGTGGCGGCATGAATGATCTGATAACAGTTGTTTCCGACAAACTGAAGCTTAAATTTCTGCCGGGATGAGCTGTTTGCTTCTTTCAGGGACAGGCCCTTTGCAGAGCCCTCAATGTGTTGGTAAGGGGCGCTTTTGGGGGTCAGATAATAGGTTCCCTCTGCCAGAAGCTTCTTTTCACGGCTGTCATAATCCCAGCGGGTATAGTTGAGAACAGACTCTTTTATCCATCCGATCCGGTAATCGGACTGGCATTTGCAGATGACCTGATACCAGCTTCCTGACTTGCCAATGATTTCCATAGCCGATAAAAAGGAGATAGTGCCGAAGGGCGAACCGGATTTTCTGCCGTATATGGTGCTCCTGCTTTTGGCCGCAGCCATTTCATGTTCATAAGCGGGTTGTCTGACAAAGTCTTTTTCCCTGAACCAGCCGGATGTATTTCCCCGGCTGGTTTTGCAGGTTCCGTAAAACGCCTGATCCCTGTACTTTTTTAACTTTACCGTCAGAGCTTTACCCTTTACCGTACCGATTTCGGTTTTGCAGTCGGAGTTTTTGTAAATGGTAAGCTTTTCAGTGGAGAGAGGGTAAGCGGTAACTGTGTTTCCATGGCCCATAATCTGGTATTTTGTGCCGTATGCATAAGAGGCGGCTTTGGCTTCTAAAGTCCGTTCCGGTATGCAGGCCGGGATAAAAACAAACACCAGCGCCAGCAGCATTGTCAAAAGATATTTTGCATTCTTTTTCATTGGTTTCTCCTGAAAATGTATTTTTTGGGCGACAGCATATTCTGCCACATAATGTCGAAATGATTATAACTCAAATAAGTCATATAATTCAATATATAACTCAAAGTAAAACTTGATGTTCTTGCGGTCTCAGCAGCAAGTGCTTCGACCAGTGCTGAACAGTTAGCAAATTTTCTCTGTTTTGTAGGCGTAATATGAGTTTTATGTTGACATATATAATTTAAAAGAGTTATAATTTTGAAAAAACATCAGAAAGGAAAAGGATTATGAAAAAACACAAAAAAATACACTATGATATCCTGGGTTTGATGTCTGTTTGTTTTTTGATGGGCATTTTTTTGGCAGTGCCGGTGAAAGCTGAGGCGGCCACCTTTCAAACAGGCTGGGGCAGTGATAAGATGAAAACAGGGAAATATTATGTCTGGGTGGATGATAAGTCGGATTCTGTTGTCGTTTCCACATCCCAATCAGGGGATGGACGGGTGATTGCAACAGCTTCCGGGAAACGTGAAATGAATGGCTCCTTTATGTCTGACGGTTCTACCGTTTTCTATGCAGAAAAGATTTATAAAGAGGACTATGCTCTTGATTATATTTATAAAATAAGTATTCAGGGGAAAAGACGTACATATATTGGCAAAATGAAGGATATGAACAATTTTGAAGCCTGCTATGGCGGAAATCTGTATGTATCCTGCTGGGATTTTCGGGAAGATTATCAGGGCGAATTCGATCCTTGCCACATTTATCGAATAAACATAAAAACTGGAAAAACAAAATGTGTTGTAAAAAATGCAACTGTTGACAGCCAGTATAAACGGTATTTGCTCGCATCAGCGCCTACTGATGCAGCATATGCTCCGCGTAATTTCTATGTTTTTGATTGTAAAACCGAAAAAGCTGTCAGGATTGGTAAAAACATTCGATTTGCGTCTTTTTCAGCAAATAAAGTGTATTATGCGGAGGGTATCAATGATACGGCTATCCGTGTACTGAGCTGCAGTCTGTCCGGAAAAAATAAAAAGACGATTGTAAAGAAACTTACTGTAGATGGCGGCGCCGGAGTAGGGAGAATTACTTCAAAGTATGTGTATTACCTTAAAGGAGGGAAACCCCGCCGTTACAATATCAAGACAAAGAAGTCAGAAAAAATCAGTGAAAAAAAATATCTGTCCTGGTGATACAGGAATAAAGTGTTTTGGAAAAACGGCAGCGTACAGGCTGCCATTTTTTTGCTTTTTCAGCCATTTAGATTATGTGAATATACGCAAAATACATACTCATTACAGTTATATATTAAAAAACAAAGCTCAATTATATATCTAAATTCTATTGCTAAAATTAGATAGAATAGGGGAAGATATAACGAAAGTGAGGTGTATCCATGATAGAAGATCAGGTGATTGAAAGAATTGATGCCCTGCGTCTGAAACGTCACTGGTCGTTGTACCGTCTGGCGAAAGAATCTGAGATCCCCTATTCAAACCTGAACAATATATTTAACCGTAAAACATGTCCGAGTATTCCGACTCTGGAAAAAATATGCGCTGGCCTGGGTATGTCCCTGGCTGAGTTTTTTGATTTTCACACGCAGCCCGGGCCGGAAGATGGGCTGTCTGAGACGGAGGAAGATATCATATACGCCTTTCGCACATTGTCCCAAAGGGATAAAGAACTATTTCAGACCTATCTGAGCGCGCTGTGCCGACAGCTGCCGTAAATAATTAAATTTTTTTATCCTGAATGCCCGGTTACAAATGCACCACTCTGTATAGACACGGTTTAACGTAAAGGACATGATAGCCAGCACATTAGCCCGTATGGTGCTGTCCGGCCAGGTGGAGTAGATTTCGCTGCAGGCCACATTTTTTATATAGTCCCTGTATCGCACATAATAATTTGCGGCGGTGCTGTCTGACGGCACGCCGTCATGTACCACCACATATTCCGGTACCACGACCCGGCTTAAAACGATCTCCCCGCTATCATCTACAGGCTTCACTTCGTCTTCAGGAATCTTTTCCGGGTAATCCCCAAACAGGGTATGGGCGGGAATTACGATTCTCTCAAAATCCTCGCCTTCCGTCAGCGGTATCATCCGTATGGGCTGGATGCTGGTCTCGTTAGCCAGAAGTTCTGAGCCGCTTACATTGACGGATTCAAAACCCGGCACATCTACATGGATATTGTATTCCGAATAAGGCTGATATTCCGACGGCTCCAAACTGTATTCAAGGGGGGGCGTCATCAGCTCCACGGCCTCCGTCTGACCGGATTCATCGGTGGTCAGTTCTTCGATCACCTGATCCGGTTCTCCGGTGTAGGAGATGGATACTTTTGCCCCTTCCAGAGGTGTGTTTTCCAGCATGGATGTTACATCCACCCGGAGTCTTCCCCGGTCTGCGTTTTCCGTCTGCATTGCTCTCCAAAAACTTTTTTCCTGCATGGCAGTATGCTCCTGTATGCCTTTAGATTATTTTATGAATGAAAAGAAAAGATGTGAATGGGAAGAGAAAAGAAGAGTGATGAAAAGCTTTCCGCCATTTAATTATAGAAAAAATATATAATGAAGTTTGGCTGATATGAGAGAAAATGTATAAAGAAAGCTGTAAAACGGACAGAAAGCATAGAAAAAAATACAAAAAAAGATTGATAAGTAATTGTCAATTGCCTATGCATGGTATATTATAGTTAAAATACTTAAAAGCGAGGAGGAAAAAGAAATGGATAACACTTTAGCGTTAGTTGCGCTGGGCGGTTCTGTTCTGGCTCTGCTGTTTGCCGTGGTCAAAGCAAAAGGAGTGCTGGCCTTTGACGAGGGCAGCGACCGTATGAAAAAGCTTTCCCAGTCTATCCGTACCGGCGCCATGGCTTACTTAAGCCGCCAGTACAAAATACTGGTGATCTTTTTTGTGGCGATGTTTGTCGTGCTGGGGGTGATGGCGGCCCTTGGACTTTTGACCTGGTTTGTGCCCGTGGCCTTTGTGGTGGGCGGCGTACTGTCCGGCCTGTCCGGCTATGTGGGTATGTCTATCGCCACGAGGGCGAACGCGCGGACGGCCAATGCCTGTCAGACCGGGCTGAACAAGGGACTGCAGATTGCTTTCTCTGCCGGTTCGGTCATGGGCTTTACGGTGGTGGGCCTGGGCCTGCTCTATATCTCCGTATGGTATCTGGTATTGAAGATGGGGTTTGGCCTGAATGCGGAGCAGATCACCAGCGCTATGCTGACCTTCGGTATGGGCGCCTCAGCAATGGCTTTATTTGCCCGTGTGGGCGGCGGTATTTACACCAAGGCTGCCGATGTGGGTGCTGACCTGGTGGGCAAGGTGGAAGCCGGTATTCCCGAGGATGATCCGAGAAATCCCGCCGTTATCGCCGATAATGTGGGCGACAATGTGGGTGACGTAGCAGGTATGGGTGCGGATCTCTATGAATCCTATGTGGGCTCTATCATCTCTGCCTGTGCCCTGGGCTTTACTGCGTTTAACGGACATGCTTCCGTTGCGCCGGAGGCGGCGGTGGCTTTCCCGATGCTCCTGGCAGCCATCGGTATCGTCTGTTCCATGGTATGTACCTTCCTGGTAAAGACCGGGGAGAGCACGGAGCAGACTATGCTCTTAAAGGCGTTGAGCCGTGGTACGAATACCAGTGCCATCGTGATCGCCGTTGTGGCTTTCCCGCTGGTCTATATGGTGTTCGGCATGGAAAATGTCGGTATTTATCTGGCTATCATTTCCGGCTTGCTGGCCGGTGTGCTGATCGGCCATTTTACCGAATATTATACTTCGGATACGTATAAACCTACCCGTGACCTGGCGGCGGAATCCCAGACAGGGTCGGCCACCATCATCATCGGCGGTATCGGCCTGGGTATGCTCTCTACCATGGCTCCGATCATCATCATCGCCATCTGTATCATGTGTTCCTTCGGTTTCACAGGCGGTTTTGCCAATGCCAATATGGGCCTGTACGGTATAGCCATCGCGGCGGTGGGTATGCTCTCCACTCTGGGAATCACGCTGGCCACAGACGCCTATGGCCCCATTGCCGATAATGCGGGCGGCATCGCAGAGATGGCCGGTCTGGATCCGGAGGTCAGGGAGAGGACGGATGCTCTGGATTCTCTCGGAAATACTACGGCGGCAACGGGTAAAGGTTTTGCCATCGGTTCGGCGGCCCTGACGGCTCTGGCTCTGATCGCTTCCTATGTGCAGAAGATCCAGGAGGTGGGCGGCGAGGCCGTGGCCCTGGATCTTAGCGTCATGAATCCTCCGGTGCTGGTGGGTATCTTTATCGGTGCCTGCCTGCCCTTTATCTTCGCGGCCCTGACCATGAATTCCGTGGGCCGTGCAGCCCAGAGTATCGTTATGGAGGTGCGCCGTCAGTTCAAGGAGATCAAGGGCATCATGGAAGGTAAGGCCGACCCGGATTACGCTACCTGCGTAGACCTGTGTACCAGGGCCAGCCTCCACGAGATGGTTATGCCGACGGTATTGGCTATCATCACCCCCGTGGCGGTAGGTCTGATTCTGGGGTACAACGGCGTGATCGGTATGCTGACCGGATCCACAGCCACCGGCTTCCTCCTGGCTATCTTCATGTCCAACTCCGGCGGGGCCTGGGACAATGCAAAGAAGCATATCGAGGCCGGGAATTTCGGCGGAAAAGGCAGCGACTGCCATAAGGCCGCGGTGGTCGGCGACACGGTGGGCGATCCTTTCAAGGATACCTCCGGCCCGTCGATCAACATCCTGATCAAGCTGCTGTCCATGGTTTCCATCGTGTTCGCGGCGTTGGTGGTGAATTTCCATATTTTCTGATTCCCTCTTGGCATGCCATATGTATTCTCACGGTCTGTGCAGTGCACCGAAGGTGTCCTTTGGGAAATGCACAGACCTGGATGAACTGTTACATCTATATACAGCATACCGGGTATACAAAAGGGGCCGTCCTGAAAATGCTTCAGGGCGGCCTTTTTGGGTATAGCGCTATAAGGGAGGATTCCGTAACAGTGAGGCCGGAAGGCTGAACTGTTACAGGATATCGTGGAAACCGGAAGAATTCCTATAGCAATGTTTTTGCGTAGCTGTTATAATGTATTTGGTTTGGTTCACAATAAGAAAGCGGCTGATGGAAAGGGTGTGGAAATAAATGGAAATGCGGAAAAAGAAACTTCCCATAGGGATCGAACATTTTAAAGAAATACGATCAGAGGATTTTTACTATGTGGATAAAACAGGGTTGATCAGAGATCTTTTGCAGAATTGGGGAAAGGTGAACTTGTTTACCCGTCCCAGAAGATTCGGAAAATCCTTGAATATGAGTATGCTGGAAGAATTCTTTTCCCTGGAGGGCGATCAAGGCATTTTTGACGGACTGGAAATATCCGGAGAAACAGCGCTCTGTGAGAAATATATGGGGAAATATCCGGTCATTTCCGTCTCGCTGAAAGGGGTTGATGCCCGGACGTATGAAACGGCGTTTCAAATGGCGGTTCAGGTTGTCGAGGAAGCAGCCGCAAAGTTCTATTTTCTGCTGGACAGCAAAAAACTGAATGAGCACGACAGATCGGTGTATCAAAAACTGCTGGGTGACGATATGAATGAAGGCTGGCTCGGCAATAGCCTGAAGCTGTTGTCGGGGCTGCTGGAAAAACACTATGATAAAAAAGTGATCCTTCTGATTGATGAGTACGATGTCCCTTTGGCAAAAGCTTTTGCGAACGGGTATTATGATCAGATGATCTCCCTTATACGCAATCTGTTCGGGCAGGTTCTCAAGACGAACAGCAGCCTGAAATTTGCGGTACTGACCGGCTGTCTGCGTATATCAAAGGAGAGTATATTTACCGGGCTTAATAATCTGAAAGTATTGACCATTGCGGATGAGCGCTTTGACGAATATTTCGGATTTACGGACGGAGAAGTGAGAGAGCTCCTGGAATACTATGATCTGGCGGATCATTACGATACGGTCAGGGAATGGTATGACGGTTATCTGTTTGGCAATGTGGAGGTGTACTGTCCATGGGATGTGCTGAACTATTGTGACAGAGCCAGAAGCAGCCCGTATGCGCAGCCGGAAAATTACTGGATCAATACCAGCAGCAATGATGCCGTGAAACGGTTTATCCGGGAATCGGCAAATGCGACGACAAAGCGGGAGATCGAGCGTCTGGTGGCGGGAGAAGTCATCACAAAAGAGATCCATCAGGAGCTCATTTATCCGGAAATGTATAAAACAGTGGAGAATATCTGGAGCCTGCTTTTTACAACGGGGTACCTGACACAGCGTGGAAAAGCGGAGGGCAGGCAGATGAAGCTGGCTATCCCCAACAGGGCAGTTCGGGATATTTTTGTGACGCAGATCATGGATTATTTCAAGGAGAATGTCCGGGGGGACGGAGATACGCTGAACCGTTTCTGTGACGCATTGCAAAAGGGCGACGCAGAGGGCGTGGAGAGCGTTTTCAACGAATATTTGAGGAGATCGATCAGTATCCGGGATACCTTTATAAAGAGCGGCATGAAAGAGAATTTTTACCACGGCATCCTGCTGGGGATCCTGGGAGTCAAAGACCGCTGGGGCGTTTCTTCCAACCGGGAAATGGGCGAAGGTTACGCGGATATCCTCGTGGAACCGGATACCGAAGTTATGGGGATCATTATTGAAATAAAATATGCCCATGACGGAAATCTGGATGCCGCGTGTGGGGAAGCGCTGAAACAGATAGCGTATACAAAGTATGAAGACGATCTTTTAGACGATGGGGTAGAGCATATTCTGAAATACGGGATCGCGTGTTATAAAAAGAGGTGCAAGGTTATGCTGGCATAACCTTGCACCTTGACATTCTTCCGCCGCTATTCCACATAAATCAATGTGCCGTGGTTTGCGGGAAGCTGAACTTCGAGCCTGCCGTCCTGGAGGTGAAGCTCGGGTCCTTCGATCTCCCTGGGCGGCGCCTGCATGGCCAGAGGCATACGGAATTCACGGGCATAACCGTCGATGAGAGAGATGAGTCCGTCGGCATCACTGTGGAGCTGCTCGATGGTGCAGGTATCCTCCCCGGAACCGGTCAGTGTATCGGCGGCTGACTGCAAACGCTGGAGGGCCGTGCGGATATCGGCGGCCATGAACTGTAGCTTTTTGGCCTTCTCTGCCTCGCGGTGCTCGTTTTCTGCCTGTTCCGCCAGAGGATCCTGCTCGTTTTCTCCCGCGTCAATCAGTATGTCTGTGGCCCGGGTAGCGGCAATGGGCAGCGGGATAGAAATGACGGCGTATCGGTCGTCATTGTTCAGCGCTGCGATGACGGCCCGTCCGTTGAGCACACGGGCAAAGGCATACTGGCGGTTCTGCAGATACAGCTCCCGGTATTCGCCATAGGTCAGCTCAGGATACAGCTGTTTGCAGCGGCCCAGCTGTACGATCAGGTGGGTCAGTTCATTATCTTCGTAGGCATCTCTATAGTCAGACAGCTCCAGGCAGGGGCGCAGGCTCCAGTCGGAGCCCCATTCTTTTTTCCCTTCGATGCCAAACTCCGTACCATAGTACAGGGAAGGAATGCCGGGCAGGGTGTAATTCAGGATCATGACCGGACGCAGATGGGCTTTGTTGTTTAGCTTTGTGGCCAGGCGCTCCACGTCATGGTTATCCACGAAGGTATAGAGGGGCGTATTGCCGCAGATACCCAGCAGACGGCGTACGGAGTGGGCGATTTCGAAATAATTGTGGTCATTGTGGCCGGAATACAGCCCCTTGTGGAGCTCGTAATTGGTGACGGAGTGGAGCATTTCGTTGTTGGCCCAACGGCTGTAATCGCCATGGATTACCTCCCCCATCAGCCAGAATTCCGGCTTCAGGCTGTCGGTCAGTTTCCGGAGCTGGCGCATGAAATTGTGGTCCAACACATCGGCTGCGTCCAGGCGGATGCCGTCAATGTCAAACTCCGATACCCAGAAACGGACGGAATCGAACAGGTAGTTTTGCACCTCGGGATTCCACTGGTTCAGTTTGACCAGCAGATTGTAGCCGCCCCAGTTGTCGTAGGAGAAACCGTCGTTGTACTCATTGTTTCCGTAAAAATTCACATTGCAGTACCAGTCTTTGTAGCGGGAATTTTCCCGATGTTCTTTTAAATCCTGAAAGGCGAAGAAGCTTCTGCCCGTATGGTTGAATACGCCGTCCACGATGACATGGAGGCCGATGCTGTGGCAGTAGCTGACATAATTTTTGAATTCCCCGTTGGTTCCCAGGCGCCGGTCCACTTTCCGGTAATCGGTGGTTTCGTAGCCGTGCCCCTCGGACTCAAAGAGAGGGCCAATATAGATGGCCGTACAGCCCAGCTTCCTTGCGTGGTCGGCCCAGGCTTTCAGTTTGCCGAAATGGTGTCCCTCCTCTCCATGGTTTTCGTGGGGGCATCCGCAGAGCCCCAGTGGATAAATGTGATAAAATACTGCGCTGTCATACCAGGCCATAGAGTGATCTCCTTTGCTATAGTAGTTAAAAATAACAGAACCCTTCTGTCTGACAGAACGGAAAAATTTTCTGTTCCGTTCAATGGAGGGTGGCATGATGAAAAAAACCGCCGCCGGCAGTTTTTATTCATGGAAATGATATTTGTATACGTGAGCCTTGATGGCCTCAAAGCTTTCCGGGCTGACCACATGTTCCATGCGGCAGGCGTCCTCTGCGGCTGTCCGTGGATTGACTCCCAGATCAATCAGCCAACGGGACAAAAGCGTGTGCCGCTCATAGATCATAGATGCGATTTCGTTTCCCTTTTCCGTCAGAGAGATAAACCCGTTCTCGTCGGTGACAATGTAACCGCCAGTGCGAAGATTTTTCATAGCTACGCTGACACTGGGTTTGGAAAACCCCAGTTCGGAGGCGATGTCCGTGGAGCGCACATATCCCTTTCTGTTGTGCAGGATCAGGATAGTCTCCAGGTAGTTTTCAGCTGATTCCTGAATTTTCATAAGTTCCTCCTATATTTATATAGGCTCATCGGGGGATGGCCCGCGTCAATACAACAATAGGTATTATAGCATTAACCGGGATGATAGGCAACCTTTGGATGCCGCTTTTGCCCTCATAAAACACCAGTCTCCCTGTGGCGGAAAGCCAAAAAGCATGGGGCGGTTTTTGCACAGCAAAACTCGGAATGCCGCCCCCAATCGTTACTTTGAGCGGCCTCCAGGCCGTGAAAAGTAACGATGATACCGGATTGTCAATTGGGGGCAGTTCTGTTATAATGGCACAGAGACGGAGGGGGGCAGGAGATTATGGGTAATATTGTTTTGATCGGTATGCCGGGAGTTGGCAAGAGCACCATCGGCGTGATTCTGGCTAAAGAGATCGGGTATCAGTTCGTGGATTCGGATCTGCTGATCCAGAAGACGGAAGGGAAGCTGCTCAAGGAAATCATAGCCGAGAGAGGCGTGGACGGTTTTCTGGCGGTGGAGGACAGGGTCAATGCTTCCATCAAGGCAGAGAGGAGCGTGATCGCCACCGGCGGCAGCGTAATATATGGCGAGGCGGCTATGAAACATTTCAAAGAGACGGCCCTGGTGGTCTATCTGAGCTGTCCCTTTGCCAGGCTGGAGAGACGGCTGGGAGACCTGAAAGGGCGCGGCGTGGTGGTCAAGGACGGACAGACCCTCCGGGATATTTACGAGGAGCGCTGCAGGCTGTATGAGCGGTATGCGGATGTGACGGTGGATGAAGGCGACCACGGGATAGAGGAAACGCTGGAGCTGCTGGTCAGAGAGATAGAGACATTGATCTGAGGCGGCCGGGCACAGATTTCTGAACGGTGCGCCAATGAGGCGCAGGATGGTTTATTTTACAGGAGATAAAGATGGACGAAAAGAGACCAGGGAGGAGACGGGCGAGGCAGATTTCCGTTTTCCCGTTTTTTGTGTATGCGGCGGTGCTGATCCTCATGCTGGGAGCGGCGGTGACGCGGGCCCGGGACGGAGAGACGGTTTCCCGCCGGGAGCAGAAGAAAAATGCGGAAGCTCAGGCGGAGCCGGCCGGAGGAAACAGTACAGGACAGAATACGGGGGAGGGACAGCCCATATCGGGTGAAGCGGTTCAGACGGCGGGTGTGTCCGATCCCATGAGGACGCAGAGCACCGGTGAAACGGGCGAACAGGCGCCGGGGCAGACGGCTACCCCTTTAGCCGGATCCGGCCAGGTACAGGTGACCATAAGCGCCGCCGGGGACTGTACGCTGGGCACGGACGAGTATTTTGACGCCGCCACCAGCCTGCCGGCCATGTATCAGGCGAAGGGAGCAGACTGGTTTTTTGCCGGGGTGAAAAATATTTTTGCGGCGGATGATCTGACCCTGGTAAATCTGGAGGGAACTTTTACCACATCCACAGCCCGGGCGGATAAAACATACGCTTTTAAAGCTGATCCGGAATATGTGGGTATCCTTACAGCGGGAAGTGTGGAAGCAGTCAATGTGGCGAATAATCACAGCCGCGATTACGGGGAACAGAGCTATACGGATACGGTGAGCGCCGTGGAGGCGGCAGGGATTGCCGTGTCGGGTTATGATAAAGTGGCGTTGGTGGAAAAAAACGGTGTTAAGATCGGCATGACGGGATTAAGCACCCTGTCCGGCATGGAGGGGAAGGAGGAGCAGCTAAAGACAAATATCGAAAGCCTCCGGGCCCAGGGCGCGAATCTGATCATCACCAATTTCCACTGGGGAGTTGAGAAAGAGAATACGCCCACATCCGACCAGATCACTATGGCCCATGCGGCCATCGATGCCGGTTCGGATCTGGTGATTGGCCATCATCCCCATGTCCTGCAGGGTATCGAGGTGTACAAAGGAAAATACATATGCTACAGTCTGGGAAATTTCTGCTTTGGAGGGAACAAAAATCCCGGGGATAAAGATACCATGATTTTTCAACAGACCTTCACCTTTATCAATGGCGCACTGCAGACGGATGAGAATGTAAAGATCATTCCCTGCAGCCTGTCCTCCGTGTCGGACCGGAATGATTACCAGCCCACGCCTGTCTCGGGCAGCGAGGCGGAGAGGATCAACAGGAGGATCGAGGAGTTCAGCAGCAGACTGCATTGACCGGTCCGGCGGTATGGAAAAGCGGATGAGGGAAATTATCTGTATGACCGCCGATTGAAAACATGCGGGGTAAAGCCCGTGAAATGATAGGCAGGCTGAGAGCGGTTGCGATGGATAAAGCCTGTATCCTATATAAAGCAGAACAGGAGGTTTTACTATGAAGAGAAATGTTACCATTCCGGAAACCGATCTGGTGCTGTCCCCTATGGGGCTGGGGGCAGTGAATGCGGGGCTTCGCTGGGACGGGCCCGATGCGGACAGGATCTTTGACGCGTTTCTTGATCTGGGCGGCAATGTGATCGATACGGCGCGGGTGTATTCGGACTGGATCCCGCCGGAGATCGGCCGTTCCGAGAGGGCGGTGGGTGACTGGCTGGAGAGGAGCGGCAAGAGGAGCCGGGTGGTGCTGGTTACCAAGGGAGGCCATCCGGTGATGACAGGCCCCCATCCGGATCTCCATGTAAACCGTGTGGCCCGTGCGGATATGGAACAGGATATCGATCTGTCTTTGAAGGCTCTGCGGACGGATCATATCGATATTTATTTTTACCACCGTGATGATCAGACAATACCGGTGGAGGCACTGGTCGATACCATGGAAAGCTTTGTGAAAGCCGGAAAGATCCGCTATTACGGCTGTTCCAACTGGACCACGGACCGCATGAAAGCGGCGGATGCCTACGCCAAGAAGATGGGATACCGCGGTTTTGCGGCGAATCAGGCCCTGCTGAACCTGGGCTCCAAATACATGAATCCCCTGGAGGATGATACACTGGTTTATGTCAAGGAGAAAATGTACCGGTATCATGATGAAAACAGAGGAAATCTGCTGATGCCCTACATGGGCGTGTGCGGCGGCTTTTTCTCCGCCTATGCGGCCAGGGGGGAGGAGGCCGTGAAGGACAGCCCCTATGCCACACCGGAAAATCTGGCTTTTGCGAGGCGGATCGGTGAGCTTCAGGAAAAATATCATGCCTCGCCGATCCAGCTGGCCCTCGGGTATTTTACCCTGCAGAAATTTCCCTGCATCCCGCTGTACGGCCCCCGCGACGTAGCCTCCCTGGAGGATGCCGCCGGGACGTTTGATATCGCGTTTGAGCGCGGGGATTACGAGAAATATCTGTATTAAAAGTGATTTAGGTGTGTAAAAATCATGAACGATATAACCTATGCTTTTCCAAAGCTCAAAGGGGTGGATCCGTCCTGTTATATAGATGCCTATTCTCTGGTTCTGCTGTGCAGCCAGGCCCACACGCCGAGAAGCTTTACGATGAAGCTTCTGGAAAAACTGAAAAAGATATGTCCTTATGATGAGGCTATAGTGTTTTTCCTCAATGAGAATAAAAAGATCACGGGGCAGTACAGCGTCGGCGTCAAAGAAGAATGGGTAAACATTTATCTGGAATATTATATGGATGAAGTGCCTAAAACGAATCCCGCTTTTGCGATTCAGCAGAACCTCCGGGAAACTGACTGGGAAAAGACGGTAAATATTATTGACTGGAGCCAGTACTCCGGCACGGAGTTCATTCAGAACTATATAAACGGCAGAGGATTAAAATACTCCTGGGGCTTTACCTTTTTCGATATGAACGGAAATTACCGGGTGACGATTTCCCTTGACAGAAAGACGGAATCCCCGTTTACGAGGCGGGAGCAGACCTGCTTCCGCCTCGCCCTGCCGATTCTCAACAATATGTACCGGAACTTTTTTTACTCGGGCATTGACACGTCCAGTAAAAAGAAGCAATCCCAGTGGGAAAGGTACAATTTTACGGCAAGGGAGGCTGAGATCGCCAATCTGCTCTGCCAGGGAACCACGGTGAAAAATATCAGCTCCATCTTGTATATAGAAGTATCGACAACCTATAAACATATGGCTCACATCTATAAAAAGGCGGGGGTGTCCTCGAAACAGGAGCTCCTGGTGGAATTGCTGCAGGGCAGGGATACGTGGGAGTGACGGCAATACTCAGTATTAGGTATTTTTTGGAATAAATCCGAAAGATACATAATACTGAGTATTTTTTGCTTATTGTGCAAATATACCGAAAATTGGGTATATTGATAAGAAAAATAAGATAGTATGATGAACCTGTCAAGTATTGATGGCTGCCGGATCGGCATGTCACACAAACAGGAGGAAAAAAATGGCTGAGAAAAAAATGTCTATGTCAACCGTTCACAGAGGGAGAAAAAATCTTGCGTATCTTCAGAAAATGAAAGAAAAGGGAGAGAAAATCGTACAGATGTGTCCGGCGGAGCTCGGACCGGTATTTGGCCTGGCGGCAGAGATGGTGGGATGCGATATCCTTCGTACCCCCGGACTTTTGTCCATGCGTACGGGACAGGATCAGACTTATGACCAGGCGATCAGCAGGCTGTCGGTCATGAAGTACCGTGAATACGTGCAGAATATCCACATCAATTTCTTTATTCCCATCAGTCTGTACGCGGACAAGGTGGACGCGGTAAAATACGGCGCGGAGATGGTATTCGCCGGTGCGGATTCCATCCTTGCCATGGGAGTAACCAATGACACGCTGAAATTTATGTCAGACAACTATGTGCCCACCTACGGCCATATCGGCGCCGTCTCCGGCTGGCAGACCAATGCGACCGGTTACGCTAAAGTGGGAAGGACTGCGGAGGACGCTTTCCGGATCTTTAAGTGGGGCTACGAATATCAGGAGAATGGCATGGGCGGCATGACCATAGAGCTGACGCCCATGGAGGTTTCTCAGGCAATCGCGGAAAAACTGAGAGTACCTGTAGTGGCCATCGCCGCCGGTGCGCCCTGCGACGGTTCCGAGATGGTCGATATGGATACCTTCGGCATGATGCCGAAACCGGCCGGACATGCAAAAGTATACGCAGAGCTGCTGCCGTTCCTGTGCGAAGCCTATATGGCCTGGGCGGAGGATGTCCGGAGCGGGGCTTATCCGGAGGAGAAACACGGCTACCACATGGATCCGGAAGAGCTGGAGAAATTTAATGAAATGATGGACAAGTTTGAGGCATAGACCGGAAATACACAGGGAGGTATGAGTATGGCTGTCAGTTCAAAAAGTAAACTGCGGGAAATCGTCGCGGATGAGAGGGCCGTGAATATTATTGATGAATATGTTCCGGGATTTATGGAGCAGTCCGAGGCTATGGGGCCGTGCATGGGTATGAAGATTGATACATTGCTGAAATTCCCGCAGGTGGGTATCGCCCGGGATAAAGTGGCAGAGATATGTGAAAGGCTGGACGCGCTGGACGCATAAGGCAAAAAGCAGTTTACACAGTGGCGGCGCAGGTTTTGGCCTGCGCCTTTTGAGGCCGGCGCACCGTGCCATATGTGTTTGGTATAGAGTGCCGGGCAGCAAAAGTGTGAGATAACAGGAAGAGGGGTGAAAGGATGGCAGGTCGTTTAGAGGGTAAGGTGGCGCTTGTCACAGGCGCCGGATCCGGTATGGGGAAAGCCATAGCGCTGGATTACATAAAAGAGGGGGCGAAAATAGTCGGATTTGATATTCTCGAATCCAGGCTAAAGGAGCTGGAAGAAGAAGTTGCCGGTGACGGCCATACAGACCGGCTGGTGACGTTTGTCGGCGATATTTGTAAAAATGAAGATTGCGAGGGGGCTGTCGCCTGCTGCGTGGAGCACTATGGCACATTGAATGTCCTGTCCCACAACGCGGGCATCAGTGACAAAATGTATCCGGTGCATCGGCTTCCGGACGAAGAATGGGATCGCCTGATTGCCATAAATCTGACGGGATCCATGAAAATATCCCGTGCCGCCCTGCGGTATTTCAAGAAGCAGGCAGATGAAAACGGCGGCGAGTTCGAGGCCGCCATGGTCATGATTACGTCCAATGCGGCATTTGAATCGGCTACAGGGGGCCCCGCGTATTCTGCCTCAAAGGCAGGAGCCAATGCCCTGGCCAAAGCGATCGCTTTCGAGTACGGACGAATCGGTGTGCGCTGCAACACGATCTGCCCGGGGCCGGTGCTGACCAATATCGTATCCGGGATGGCGGATTTTGATCCGGAGGGGATTGAGCTGCACAATAAGAGCGGCTATAACAGTGACGCGTGGAAGTGGACAGGCGGTGTGCTCGGTATGCCGGAGGATATCTCTCCGCTGGCCGTATATCTGGCCAGCGACGAGTCAAAGTATATGAACGGAAATTCCTGCGTGATCGATTCCGGCGTATGTCTTTCCCGGTGAGATAAAGAAAAAGGATGAGACAGGAAATATATGAAGGCAGTCTTTAGTGAAGAAACAAAACTTAAAATGTTAAAAGGCGTAGACGTCCTGGCGGATTCGGTTCAATCGACGCTGGGGCCTTTGGGGAGGAATGCGGCCATGTATCAGAAGGCAAACCTCCGGGATGCGGAATATTCCGATCCCCGCAGGGCCGGCGCCCATGTACTGGTCACCAATGACGGCGCGACGATCGCCCGGGGCATCGTTCTGGAAGATCCCCTTGAAAATATGGGGGTACAGCTTTTGAAAGATGCGGCTGTCCGCGTGAATAAAACGGTGGGAGACGGGACGACGACGACGATCGTTCTGGCCCGGCGTATGCTCCACGAAGCCATGGCCGGTATTGCGGCGGGGGCCAGCCCCGTCCAGGTTCGGAGGGGGATGCATGCGGCGGAAGAGGCTGTCAGGAAAAGTATCCGGGAAAGCGCGGTTCCGGTCTCATCCAGAGAAGAGTACATAAAGGTGGCATCCGTGTCCTGCGGAGATCCAAAGCTGGGAGAAATGATCGGAGAGGCCTTTGAACGCGTGGGCCCGGAAGGTGTGATCCGCCTTGATGACGCGGGAAAACCGGAAACCTGCCTGGAAGTGCAGGAAGGAATCGTTCTTGACCGGGGATTTATCCATGCGGAGATGGCGACGGATGCGGAGAGATCCTGTGCTCAGCTGCACCACCCGTATATTCTTCTGTGCGACACCCAATTTACCGATCCCCAGGATCTGCTGCCGGTGATGATCATGGCGGCGGAGGATGACAGGCCCCTGCTGGTTATCTCCGAAAGCGTGGAAGCGGAGGCCCTGGGACTGATTCTTGGCAATAAACGGCAGGGTTCTCTGGAGGTCGTCTGCATACAGGCGCCGGAGTACGGCGACGGACGCCGCTGGAGAATGGAGGATATGGCCGTCCAGACAGGCGGTATATATATATCCGGGGAAAAGGGGCTGGCGATCCGAAATGTCACCCGGGATATGCTGGGGTCGGCGGATTATGTCAAGGTCACCCGGAAGCAGACGGTGATCACCGGCGGGCATGGGGATCCGGCCCTGATACAGATGCGGACAGCGGAATTGCGGGAGCTGATCCGTATCACGGATTATGAATTTAACAGAAAAAGATACGAAGAGCGGCTGGCAAAGTTTGTCTCCGGTGTTGCGGTGCTGTATGTCGGCGGTGCCACAGAACCGGAGCAGTGGGAGCGGAAAATGCGGGCAGAAGACGCGGTAAACGCCGTGAGGGCAGCCGGGGAGGAGGGAATC
>DPJQ01000217.1:36139-36526 GCA_003542935.1 Lachnospiraceae bacterium
AGCCGGGGAGGAGGGAATCGTTCCGGGAGGCGGCACGGCGCTGCTGTCCGCGCTGCCCGGGCTGCAAAAGCTGGAGGATTCCCTGGAGGGCGACGCGAAGATCGGCGTCCGGGCCGTGGCGCGTGCGCTGAAAACCCCGGCCGCGCGGATCGCGTACAATGCGGGGAAGAATGGCGACGCTGTTGTAGACAGGCTGTTACGGGAGCAAGAGGGGATCGGGTATGACGCGAAAAAGGATCGCTATGTGGATATGCTGAAGGAAGGCATAACCGAACCTTCGAAAGTGACCTGTACGGCGCTTTCCTGCGCCGTATCCGTGGCATCCACAATCCTTACCACAGAAGCCGCGGTAGTTATTTCCGGGGGAAAGGGGGATAAACAATGAGT
>DPJQ01000237.1:0-5987 GCA_003542935.1 Lachnospiraceae bacterium
CGGTCAACGATGCCACCGCATCGTCTCCCTCCGCCGCCTTGCAGATTGAAAATTCATCCTGCGCTATTTTGCTGAAAATGAACGGTACAAGACACTCGGGAAAGGGGATGACAGGAAAAGCAAATTGTAAAAAGAAACAGATTTCGGATTTATACCCGTGGGAACAAAGGTTTTCCAGATTCATTGGCGCTCGTGGGCATATACGGGCGATAATGTTGGCAAAACATAACGCTCGCGAGTATACAGAGCGGTCTTCCAGGGATCGCGTCCGCATAAAAACAGATACGGGACTGCAGTGTTCGGTTTTGTGCTATGGACTTTTTCCGGGACGGTTTACACCACGGGCCGGTTTTGTCCGGTCTGCCGCGATAACAGATGCCGTGTTTTTGACGAAAACCGGCTATGCTTCCGGCGGGGGGACATAAGGGAATGGCATCGGCCATGAATGACGGATTGGCCGGGACGAAATCAGCAGCCCCAATCATGGATATCGTTTTTTTGCAAACAAAAAGCAGATGAGAGGGATTTTATGGATTACGTGCGTGCGGCGGATATTCTGCCGCAGGATTTGATTGAAGAATTACAGCAGTATGTGGACGGTGCTATACTCTATATCCCCAAAAAGGAGGAAAAGAAGGTTTGTGGGGGGCGAACGACCATGAAAGCCGAATTAGCCGGGCGGAACGCCCGGATTTACGCGGAATTTTCAAAGGGCAAATCCATCCATGTGCTGGCAAATGAATATTTTCTGGCGGAAAAAAGCATCCAGCGGATCATCCGGCAGGAAAAAATGATAAGGAAAAACCATGAATAATCGGAGCATATAAATGTTTCCCCATAAGCGCTGCATTTATATCGCGGAAACAAATATTTTCCGGATTTGTTGGTGCCCGCAGGCATATACGGGCGATAAGGTTGGCAAATCATAACGTTCGCGAGTATAAAATATCGATATAACTATTTTGGAATCAAGGGGGTAAACGTAATGATCGGTGGAATTAACAGATATCCGTCGAATACATTTACAGGAGAAAGAAAAGGGGCGTCCAGGCAGACAAAAGCCCCGGATTTTCATGATCGTCTGACAGGCACCGTTGCGGATTCTGAAAAGGAAATGGAAACTTTTCCGGTTTCCCGGCAGGATGATCAGAGTGCGAAAGAGTTTGTTTCCAAATACCAAGCTGCATTGGAACAGGAACTTTCCTTCCGGAGCAGAAATCCTCTGGAAAACACAGTAAAAGAAAAAGAGAGACATATCCTGTTTACGGACGAAAGCAGCTCGGCATTTGACAGTAAAACTTTTCTTGAGATCTTAGGAGTGGAACCGGATGCAGAATTTAACTGGGAGGCTGGCAGTACGGGAAAACTTACGGAAAGCCAGATCGGTTACTTAAAGGAAAAGTATGACGTTGAGAATTTATCTCAAAATGATTTTTATCGTTTGCTGGCGGAGCTGTCCGGCATGAATGTGATCTCCTGCGAAGACGTCAGGAATCAGTTTGTCCGTCCGGGGAACCCGGCGGCCATGGAGGGCGGGTACGTCATCAGCGCTGCCGATCCGCATTTTTCCCTGTGGATGGAGAGCGGGAACAATTATCTGAGCCGGTTTAAGAATGAAGCATCGATGTATGAGTATTTTATCCAGGCTTTAATGGACGGAAAATCTTCCGTAAGCGATTCTGATTTGTTTGCGGTTAAGGCGTATTATGAGAGCCAGAAAGAATTTGCCGGTACGCTGGCCGGGATTTTTGAGAAAATAAAGAGGGATGGTAATAGCCGGGAAACGCCTCCTGAGAGGCAAAACGGCTTGGAATTGGTCAGCACGAATGTTCCGGATACGGTGCGGGAGGCCTGGGACAGGGCGGAGGCGGAAGCAGGTATCAACGGCGTGGCGAGGGAGGCTGACGGAAAGCTTTCGTCCATTACGGCGCTTTTTGCCCAGGCAATGGTCAAATGGTACAACGAGGGAAGTACCGATGTGCTGGGCAGCACGGAAGCTTCTGCAAAAGAGGCAGTCGAAAAGGCACTGGATACTCTGGGGATTCCGCAGAATGCGGCACAGAGAAAAGAAAAAATGTTTTATGAGGCGTTTCTGCGTTATCTGTAGCCGTCGGCTATAAATGAATAAAGCCCCAATAGCTGTACATGTGCGGGGCCATCCGGATTCCGGGGACTGTTGTTTCCGGGAGCGGATGGCCCTTTTTTGATGGCGACATATAGACGAATTCCTTGAGTAAGGAAATTGAGTATGATAAAATGAAATCTATACGGATAGCAGGAAAGGATGTGGTCAAATGGGAATGGCCGAGACAGAACGCAGGAAAGATGAAAAAATAAACGGCGTGATTTATGATATGTCGCCGGCCCCAGGGTACCGCCATGGAATCATCAATAATAATATTAACACAAAAATCAAATATGGTTTAAAGAACAGCGTGTGCCTTGTTTTCATGGAAAATCTGGATTTTATGTATCAACCGGATGTAAATGATGATTATGTATGTCCGGATGTCATGGTAGTCTGCGACAGGAAGTATTTAAAAGGCGGATCCTACAGCGGTGTGCCCAGGTTTATTGTTGAGACATTGAGCCCGTCAACGGCAAAACGGGATAAAACAGAAAAGAAGGATATTTATGAGAAAGCCGGTGTGGAGGAATACTGGATTGTTTCCCCCCAGGGTTCGGTGGAGGTCTATGACCTGGTAGACGGGAAATATGTGATGGACCAGCATTACATGCTGCAGCCGGATGATGAGGGTCAAGGATATAACGGGGATCAGGAGATATCCCTGCATGTATTTCCCCATATAAAAATAACACTGGGAGAAATATTTGAGGGCATTGATTAGGCGGGAAACCATGGCGCATTTGTGCAGGTCTTTGGCGGGATTTTTATAGGAAGGGGCTGCGGGATGGAAAACTATAAAAGAGATATCCTGTATCACTACACGGATTTCCAGGCGTTGGACGGGATCCTGCGCTGTGCGCAGCTGCGGGTGAATAATGTCCTGAATATGAATGACGCGGCGGAAATGCGTTTTTTTATGTCCGGCCTGTGCCATGCGGTGGTAAAACGGTTGGAGGAGGATCAGGATCCGGAGCGGGCCCGGAAAGTACAGGAGCTTTTTCGGGAGGAACAGGAAAAAGATTTTTTTTATTCCGCCTATGCGGCCTGCTTTTCCATGTACAGGGACGACGCCGCCCAGTGGGAGCGGTACGGCAACCGGGGGCGGGGCGTGTGCATCGGGTTCCGGGGCGAATTTCTGGAGAAAATGGCGGAGGGAGAGCTGTCTCTCCAGATGGTTTTTTACCAGGAAGATATGACGGAACACCGGCTCGTGGATGTATTTTACCTGCTGGTAAAAGGGGAGAGGAATCTGACTATGGACAATCCTCTCATAAAAGGCGCCATGAAAGCGGCCTGGATCCAGTCAGTGGTGTTTAAACACCCTTCTTTTTCATCGGAAAATGAGGTCCGTCTGGTGGTCTTTCCCTTTGAGAAAAAATATTTTGACGTCAGGCCCTGTTATCATGTGACCACAGAACGCATTAAAAAGTATTATCCCCTGGATCTTCTGGCCATGTGCCGGAGAGCGGGCATCGGCCTTGAGGATCTGGTATCAGAGATCATCATCGGCCCGGAATCCACCCAGTCGGACTTTATCCTGCAGGATTATCTCCGGGATTATGGGCTGCGGAAGCTGGCGAAAAAGGTGACTTTATCGGAATGTCCTCTGCGGAAGACGCCGGTGTGATTTTGCCGGATTGGCCCAATCCGGGCTTTTTTCTGTTATACTCGCGGGTATGCATTCCGGGAGGAGGTGGTTTGATGCGGCGGATAATATTGGCGGTGGACGGGTAGGCTGTGAGAGGGGTGACAGGGCGGCAGCCGGAAATTGCAGATATTGCAGGATGAAAGGTCCATGCAGATTCTGTATTCAGAGTCTGTATGGATTTTTTGCGGGCAAAAACGAAAAACCGTTTGCAGAAAATGATTTCCGAATTTTACACAGATAGTTCATGACGTTTCCTTAAATTGAAAGCTTTATTTTTTAGTTGAGATTATAATCCAGAATGTAGAGAAAGCAGCGGGAATTCTTCAGTAAATTGTGTGATTTGACCAGGAGAGGAGGAAACGAACAGATGTTTAAAAGGAAACGGTATTTGAGTTTTGCCCTTGCGACAGGTATGCTGGCGGCTCAATTGTGCAATATTGCCCCAGCGGCAGTTTGGGGAGCGGGTGCTGCCAAAGCCACTGTCACAAACGTTGAGATTGGGAGCGATGTGTGGGAGACACCGGTGATTCCGGATGCTGCAGTATCCATTCCCGGTGTGGACAGGACAGAGATCTCTCTGAATGAGACGAAAAGCGACGGTACCTGGAAATTTTTATACAAAATCCCGGATTATACGGCTCCGGACGGCGTACCGGCCCCTACGGCGGAGAAGCAGGATTTTGATTTTTCGAAATGGGCAAGTAAGGAATGGAAAAACATTGCCGTACCGGGGGAAGCCCTGATGCAGGGATTTGATGTTTTGACGAATAATGAGTATTATTATCAGCGGCAGATTACGGTGCCGCAGAATTTCGCCGGAAACCGGGTGCTGCTGCGGTTTGACGGTGTGTACAGTAATGCCCGGGTGTGGATCAACGGCAGGCATGTCAAGACCCATGTGGGAGGATTCACCACCTGGGACTGTGATCTTACAGATTATGCGAAACCGGGCGAGACGGTTACCCTGACACTGGGGGTTGCGGAGCTGTATGCCACAACGAAAGGAATCTGGAATCCGGAAGGTAAATGTGTCAACAATCCGGCTAATGCCACGGAATATGCCCATCATGATATGCTGGGTATCCTGCGGGATGTATCTCTGGTGGCAGTACCGCGGGATTATATTGCCAGGGTTTATGTGAATACGGATTTTGATGCGGGTTTTACCGATGCCGACCTGGAAGTAACTGCGCAGCTGGGCCTGGTATCGAAAAAAGCACAGCTGTTTATCGAACTGCTGGATGGAAACAGTGTGGTTACCTCCGCTGTGGCAAATTTCACGGCATCCAATGACGGTGGGCTGACGGCCGCCAAAAAAGTGACCATACCGGTGAAGGCCCCCAGGCATTGGGATGCGGAACACCCGAACCTGTATACGCTGCGGACATCCCTTTTGGTGGGCGGTGTGAAAAAACAGGTAAATGAAGAAAAGATAGGGTTCCGTGAGATCCACTACGGCGGCAGGGACGGAACCGACGTCAACCGGGTCTATGTGAATGGTAAAGAAGTGAAGCTGAGAGGTACCTGCCGCCATGACGTGTCGGAGGATCTGGGGCGTTCCATGACCAGGGAAGAGGCCTATGAGGAAGCGGAGGCTTACAAAAAGGCCAATATCAATTTCATCCGTACATCCCACTATCCGATCTCGGAACATATGCTGGACGCCTGCGACGAGCTGGGAATCTATGTGGAGCAGGAGACGGCCGTCTGTTTCCAGGGGCCCTGGGGAGATGTGGCCAGTAAATATGAAGACTTCGGGCCGCAGTTTACGGAGATGGTTGAGCGGGACCGCAACCGCCCCTCGATCCTGATCTGGTCTCTGGGAAACGAGTCAAATTACAGTAAGGTGGTAAGCCAGTCCGGCGGGGATGCGTTTGGTGATGAGCGGGCCTATCTTGAGGATGTGGACAGAACCAGGCCCTGTATTTTCAGTTTCCCGAATACGGGAGAGCCGGATGGCTTGAAGGATATCTACAGCGACCACTACGCAAGTGTGACCGGCGGCCTGGGCAGCAGCACGATGCCGCGGCTTCACGATGAGTATGCCCATATTCCCTGCTACAACCTCGACGAACTGCAGCGGGACGTGAATGTACGGAATTTCTGGGGGGAGAGTGTCAAGAAAGCCTGGGAAAATATTTTTGTGAGTGACGGAGCCCTGGGCGGCGCGCTCTGGGGAGGCATAGACGACGTATTCTATATCCCGGAGGG
>DPJQ01000237.1:6250-10540 GCA_003542935.1 Lachnospiraceae bacterium
ATTCTATATCCCGGAGGGGACGCAGGAGCGCTGGCAGTCCCACTCCAGCGGCCAGACGGCGGGCTACGGCGAATGGGGAAGCGTGCTGGATGCTTACCTGCGCGAAAAACCGGAGGCCTGGTTGACTAAAAAGGCCTACTCGCCGATCCGTGTGGATGAGGAAGAGTGTTATATTTCCGGGGAAACCATGTACATACCGGTGAAAAACTGGTTTGACCATACAAACATGAATGAAGTCAGGCTGGAATATACGGTGAACGGAGAGACACAAAAGGTTTCCATTGCTCAGAGCATAGAGCCCCACAAAGAGGGGATCATCAAGGTGGGCGGGATTTCCGGCAGCCCGGACAGCGTAAACCTGAAATTCTATACGTCCGACGGATTGATGGCGGATGAGTACCAGGTGGATCTGAATAAGGCTTCCTACAGCTTTACACCTCCCAGTGATGTGACGCCGACAATCGCGGATACGACGGAGGCCGTTACCGTCAGCGGGGATGAGTTTTCCGTGGCGTTCGGAAAAGAGACCGGCCTGATCGAGAAGGCGGAGTTTGGCGGAAAAACCATGATCACCGGCGGGCCGTATCTGCATGTGACAGGTATGAGCCTGGGGGACTGGACGCCGGATGAAGAAGAGGGCATTCAGGTTACGGAAGAGGATAACTGCGCGGTGGCAACCATGAAGGGCAGCTACGCCAATGGACAGGGCGTGGAGTTTACCGTGCGGATCTCCGGGAACGGTATCCTTGCCACAGATTACAAGCTTACCACGGAGCCAAAAACAACATCGGGCCTCAGCGAGGTGGGCGTCAGCTATGATATCCCCTTTGATATGGAGAGCGTGAGCTGGCTGCGCGACGGTCTGTACAGCGCGTATCCCGAAGACCACATCGGAAGAAATGAAGGGACTGCCTTAAAGGTGCGGAAAAATTCCGATACGGATCCGGACCGGTACGGTGTGACGCCTTCCTGGCCGTGGAAGGACGATATGATGAATTATTTCGTGTGGGCCACGGACGATCCGTGTAACGGGATCGCGACCAACGATTTCCGTTCCATGCGGGAAAATGTATACTATTATAATGTGAACTACGGAACGGAGGAAAATGCGCCTCGGATCAGTGTGGAATCAGAGAAAGCCAGTGTTTCGGCCCGTGTGGATCTGTCCTATGACTACGGCTATATAGACGACAGGGATCCGCGTGTCAAATACGATGAAAACTGGGCTCCTTATGACAGCGGTTCTGACTATGCGGGGACAGAGACTTACAGTACGGCGCTGGGCGCTTCCTGTGAACTGTCCTTTGAGGGAACCGGTATCCGTTTCATCGGTTCCAAACAGGCGAACGTGGGTAAGGTGAAGATTTATATCGACGGTGAGTTCAAAGAGGAGGTTGATACATTTAACGAGCTGGGCGGCGGCGATTTGAAACAGACAGAGATCTACCGCATTGAAAACCTGGCAAAAGGAACCCATAAAATCAAGCTGGAGACTTCCGGCGGCCATGCCAACTGTATTGTCGTGGATGCCTTTGAGATATTGGGTAATGAGAATGTCACAAAGAAGGTAGTGTCAAAGCTTGTCATTGATAACCAGTGGTATTACCCGAATCTGGGCTGGGGGAACTATACGGGAAGATCCGGAACCCTGGCCAAGGACAAGACGGGTACGGCAACGATCCGGCTGACAGACAAAACGAATATGGGTAAGGCATCGGAGGCTTCCCTTTCCCGTGTCCGGGTATCGGAGGCGGAAGAAGGGACGCTGAAAGTGGATTACGATCTGCGCAATGCGGATGATGGCATGGAAGTAAGCCTGCAGTGGTACAAAGTCAGAGTGGGCGACCCCGACAGCAAGCGCCAGGCCATTGAGGGAGCAACGAAGGCGGCACTTTCTACGGACGGCCAGGAAGGCAACAGGATTTCCTGTGTGGTTTCCCTGAAACAGGGAGATGTGGAGATGGCGTCCGCAGCCAGCAATTCCGTCCAGGTTGGGGATTGCCGGTACCATGATATTGTAAAGGATTCCAATGAGTTTGTTTTTGAAGGAACCATACAGACAGACAGTAATAAGAGCCATACGCAGAATGCTTTCGGAAAGACAGTGACCTACCTGATGGCCGATCAGGCCAGCGTTACCTATACCTTTACGGGGAGCGGCATACGCTGGCTGGGTGCTAAAGAAAACAATCAGGGGATTGCGAGCGTTTTCATAGACGGCGGATCATCCCCCGAAAAGATCGACCTGTATGGCACAACGGGAACGGGAAATCAGGTCAATGAGATCCTGTATGAGAAAACGTGGGGTGAAGTTGGTGAGCACACGATTAAGATCCTCCGCACGGGAGATAAAAACGGTTCTTCCAGCGGGGCTTATGTCAGCCTGGACGCATTCATCGTAACCAATGAGCCTGTGCAGGTGACGGGCGTCAATCTGAACGCCGGTGAGTTACGGCTGGCCAAAGGAGGCAGCGGCCGGCTGACGGCGGCGGTCCTTCCCGTGGACGCGGCCAACAGGGCGGTTACATTTACCAGCAATAACGCGAGAGTAGCCACTGTGGATGAAGAAGGTACCGTAACGGCGGTGGGCGCCGGCGAGGCGGTCATCACCGCGACGACAGCCGAGGGCAGGTTTACGGCCGTCTGTATCGTGAAAGTGAGCGAGGCGCCTGTCGGGGTGACAGGAGTTACGCTGGATGCAGAGGAACTCAATCTGAAAGAGGGAGAGCGCGGCTGGCTGACGGCGACTGTTCTTCCGAAAAATACAGAGAGCCAGGACGTTATGTTTACGACCAGCGACGGAGCCGTGGCCACTGTGAACGCGGAGGGCGAAGTGACGGCGGAAGGAACCGGCGAGGCGGTCATTACCGTGACTACGGTGGAGGGCGGATTTACCGCGGCCTGTACGGTGAAGGTAGCGGCTAATCCCCAGAGCCCTGTGACGGAGGAAGACCTGGAAAAAGCCCAGGCCGATGCGGCACAGGCCAAGGCGGCGGAGGCAGCGGCTAAAGACGCGCTTAATAAAGCGAATCAAAAAGTAGCGGAGGCCCAGAAAGCGGCGGCTGAGGCAGAGAAACTGGCCGAGGAGAAGGCGAAAGCCATAGCCGAGAACCAGAAAGCCACCGAGCAGCAGCGCCAGGAAGCCCAGGCAGCCCAAAAGGAGCTGGAGACAACCCGCGCCGCACTGGCCAAAGCCCAGGCAGAGGCGAAAAAGGCCCAAAATCAACTGGAAAAGCTGAATTTCCAGGCGAAAAAGATGACCCTGAGCAAAGTGGCCGGCACAAAGAAGAAAACGGCCAAGGCCACCTGGAAGAAGGTATCGGGTGCCACAGGCTATCAGATCCAGTATGCCCTCAAATCGAATTTCAAGGGCAAAAAGACGGTTACCGTCAAAGGCGGCAAGAAGACGTCAGGAACCATCAAGAAATTAAAGAGCGGCAAGAAGTACTATGTACGCGTGCGGGCTTATAAAAAAATCGGAAGCCAGAATGCGTATACAAAATTCAGCAGTACCAAGAGTGTAAAAGTGAAATAAATTTTTAGGAAGGGCGTTCCGGAATGACAGGTTCCGGGACGCTTTTTTTGCGTGCCCCGAAATGAATTTGGAAAAAAATGCGCACTTCGGTTTCCGCTATGCCTATAGATTAACAGGTTAAAACATGATATACTACCAAAAATACACCGCAGAATTTGTGAAAAATTACTTCCGAATTTTATACAAATTGCGGCTATTTTTCCAGATTACAGACGCGAAAAGGGAGGACGGCCATTATAATGTGGTACATGAAGAATTCATTAAAACAATCTCTACTAAATATTGTTGGCAGCAACGAATTTGGCATTTCTATACGAAAGGCAGGTAAGTACCGGTTTCCGAATGACTATATGTTCGGTATGCACAACCACAGGGAATTTGAGATGATTTATGTAAATTCCGGGAACTGTGTGATGGAGATCGGGGGCATCCTTACGGTGCTGAAGCGGGATGACCTGGTTCTGGTTTCGCCGGAGGTCGCCCACTATTTTATGGTCAGCGCGAAAAAAGGGTGCGGTATTACACAGCTGGAATATGAGATGGCATTACCGGATAATCTGGAAGAAGACTTTCATTTTATGTATGGGAAACAGGAGAGCATACAAGTCAGCAGTTGTTCTTCCGTGGGTTACATTATGGAATACATCAGCCGCTGCTACCGGGATGAGAAACCGGAAGAGTACAAAGGAGTACAGATTCAGTTAAGCTTTGCCCAGCTCTATTTGGAATTGGCCTACTCGCTGGAGAGGGAGGCC
>DPJQ01000237.1:10745-15144 GCA_003542935.1 Lachnospiraceae bacterium
CTGGAGAGGGAGGCCGAAAAGGAAAAAAACAAAGTATTAAATGTGCAGGGCCAGTTGATCAAGTATATTAACCGGAATTACGACAGCAAGATCAATATTGAACAGCTTGCCGTGGAATTTGGCATAAGCTCGCGCAGCATCCGCAAATATTTTGAGGATTCGCTGGAGATGAGCAGCACGGAATACATCACGATGCTCCGTATGGAAAAGGCCAAGGAATTGCTCTGGAATACGAAAATGAGCATTACGGATATTGCGATCATGGTGGGATACAGCAGTTCCCAGTATTTCAGCAACGTGTTCAATACTTATACGGGGATGTCTCCCGGGAAATATCGGAACAGCTGGCGCGGCATCATTGCAGAGGAGAAGTTATATGACGAAAAGAGAAAATATGCTCAGAGCTTTGCGGAGGGATAATCCGGAGAGCGTACCTTTTGATTTTGAATTATGTCCTTCGCAGATCGAGAATTTCGAGAAGAAAAACGGGACGCCGAATTACCGGGAGTTTTTTGATTTTCCCATGCGGTACATAGAACTAAACCCGTCGAAGCATGTGAATGATTACAGCAAATATTACCGGGGCGTGGAAGGTCCCATCGAGCCGATCGAATGGAACCCGGAGTGGGGCGTCATGGGCAGAAGGGGCACCATCGCCCATTTCCAGGAGATGCTTCATCCCATGCGGGATTTTACAAGCATTGAGGAAGTGATGGCGTATCCTTTCCCGGATATGACCGCTGATTACCGCTGGGAGGGCCTGAAAGAGAAAAATGAAGAGCTGATCCGCCAGGGATACGCGACGGGCGCATTTATGGAGATGACGCTGTTTGAGCTCTGCTGGTATCTGCGGGGGATGGAAGAGTTTATGATGGACTTTTACGCGGATCCGGAGTTTAACGACGCGCTGATGGACAGGATCACCGAGATCCGGGTCGAGATGGCCAGGAGATATGCCGAGACGGGGGTGGACATTCTGATGCTGGGGGACGACGTTTCGACCCAGGAGGATATGATGATGAGCCCGGAACTTTGGCGGAGCACCCTGAAACCCCGGATGGCCAGGATCATCCAGTCCGCCAGATCCGTAAAACCGGATATACTGATCTTTTACCATGGGGACGGAAACCTGGAGCGCATCGTACCGGATCTGATCGAGATAGGCGTAGATATCCTTAACCCGGTGCAGCCGGAATGTGTGGATCCTTTCAAGATGAAAGAACTGTACGGGGACAGGCTGTCCTTCTGGGGCTGCGTGGGCACACAGACCACGATGCCTTTTGGCACAAAAGAGGAAATCTTTGACGTCTGCAAACGGCTGATCTGCGAGGTGGGAAAGGGAGGCGGACTGCTGCTGGCCCCGACCCATACGATCGAGCCGGAGGTGCCCTATGAAAATCTTGAGGCCTATTTGAAGGCGGTAGAAATGTACGGAAAGTACTGAGACAGCGGCCGTCGGGAACGACAGGCCCCCAAAAAGACCCGGCCGGCGGCAGGGGAAAGATGTGAAGGGAGGAAGAGGATGGAAAGTGTGTTGGAGTTTCAGGAAATAACCAAATACTTCCCCGGGGTAAAAGCGTTGGACAAAATCAGCTTTAAAGCCTATGGCGGAGAGGTTCTCGCGTTTCTCGGTGAAAACGGGGCGGGTAAATCGACGCTGCTCAAGGTTCTCAACGGAGATTACCGTCCGGACGGGGGAAAATATCTGCTGGACGGCCAGGAGAAAAAGTTCCATACCCCCCATGAAGCTATTGAGGAGGGGATCAGCGTCATTTACCAGGAACGCCAGATTCTGATGGAACTCAGCGTGGCGGAGAATATTTATCTGGGGCGTATGCCAACCAACAAGCTGGGTGTCATCAGCATCGGCAGGGCCAATAAAATGGCCCAGAAGATCATTGATGACTTCGGCCTGTCGATATCGCCGTCGACCAAGGTGAAGGATCTGAGTATCGCCTATCAGCAGATGGTTGAGATTATGAAAGCGTACAGCCGGGAGAATCTGAAAGTCATCTGTTTCGACGAGCCGACGGCCAGTTTAAGCGACGCGGAGATCGACGCGCTGTTCATGATTATCGAAAAACTGAAAGCCCAGGGGAAGATTATCATTTATGTCTCCCACCGTATGAATGAGATCCACAGGATTGCCGACAAGGTGGCCATATTTAAAGACGGCACATATGTGGACACCATGGACGCCAAGACCACAGACGAGCAGGTCATGATCAAAAAAATGGTGGGACGTGATCTGGGCGATATTTATGAAAAGCTGGACAGGGACAAAGAGATCGGCGATGTGCTTTTGGAAGTTAAGGATCTGTCCTCGGATTATGTGCGGAAGGTATCATTCAGCCTGCGCAAAGGTGAGATCCTGGGCTTCTCCGGCCTGGTGGGGGCAGGAAGGACGGAGGTCATGCGGGCGCTCATCGGAGCGGATCCGATGCGGACGGGGGAGATTTTCCTTGAGGGGAAGAAAATCGTTAATAAATCCCCCAGGCAGGCGATGGAAAACGGGATCGTCATGGTGCCGGAGGACAGAAAGCAGCAGGGCATTATCGCCAACCTGAGTGTGTCCGGGAATATCAACATATCCCTGCTGAACCGCAATGCCAACGGGCTGGGTATCATCAGTTCCGATAAAGAAGAGCAGGAGGCGGAAAAAGGAATCCGGGATTTCCGGATCAAAACCCCCTCTAAAGACAAAAAGATCGTCGAGCTTTCCGGCGGGAACCAGCAGAAATGCATTGTGGCCCGGTGGCTGGCGACCGACCCCAAAGTATTGATCCTGGACGAGCCGACAAAGGGCATCGATGTGGGCGCGAAATCCGAATTTTATAATATGATCTGCCAGTTCGCGAAACAGGGTTTGGGGGTGATACTGATATCATCCGAGCTCCCGGAGGTCATCGGGCTGTCCGACCGGATCATCGTGATGAAATCCCTGCAAATGTCAGGTGAGGTTATGAGGGAAGAAGCAAGTGAGGATAAACTGTTAAGCCTGGGAATGATAGGAGAAGAGACAAATGGATAATGCGGAAAATAAAAAGAAAGTCGGTACGTTAAAAAAGATAACGTCGTTGGTCGGCGGCGATAAGCTGGTGTTGATTATAGCTATTATCATAGTATTCGCCCTGTTTACGGCGATCAATCCCAATTATTTTACATGGAACAATATCGTAAACATCCTTGTCGCCTCTTCTTTGATCGGAATGGTTGCGGTGGGCCATACCTATCTGATCATTGCCGGACAGAACGACCTGTCCCCCGGCTCCCTGGCGGCCTTAAGCGGCGTGCTCATGGCGCTGCTGCTGAGCTGGAATATACCCGCACTGCCGGCCGTGGTGATTACGCTGGCTGTGGGCGCGGCCGTGGGCGTGTTCAATGCATGGATGGTAAATAAGATCAAGCTGGAAGCGTTTATCGCCACTTTGGTGACACAGGCGGTGGTCCGTGGATTTGCCTATATCATCTGTGACGGCAAACCTGTTTCCATCAGCAATCCGGCTTTTATCCAGTTGGGAAAAGCCCGCGTATTTACCATTCCGGTTTCGGTATGGCTGATGCTTATTGCCATGCTGGTATTCGGGTTTATCCTGGCCAAGACGAAGTTCGGGCGCAGCGTATATGCCATCGGCGGCAGCGCGGAGGCGGCCCGTCTGGCAGGGCTGAATCCCCAGAGGATCGTTACGGTCTGTTTCGTGCTGATCGGCGTGCTGACTTCCGTGGGCGGCATCGTATTTGCTTCCCGTATGAACGCAGGCCAGCCCGCGGCCAATATCAACCTGGAGTTTGACGCTATCACGGCAGTCATTCTGGGCGGCGTGTCTTTCAGCGGCGGCGTCGGCACCATGGGCGGAACGATTCTGGGCGTATTTCTGATCCAGGCTTTTAACACGGGGCTGACGATGATCAATGTCCAGTCTTTCTGGCAGTATGTGGCGAGAGGGGCCCTGCTCCTGTTTGCCCTGACAACGGATTATGTCCGTAAAGAGAGAAGAAGCAAAGCGCTCCTGGAAGCAAGTATGCAGGCGGCGGAGAACAAATAGACAAAACTAAGGTCACAGATGTGTATACACATTTGTTATAGAAAAAATTCAGGAGGAAGTAAAATGAGTAAGAAAGTTTTGGCAGCAATTATGGCAGCAGCAATGGGTACCGCTATGTTGGCGGGATGCGGCGGGGGGTCATCCTCGGCGGATGCGCCGGCATCTTCCGCGGGCAGCAGTGAGGCAGCGCCGGTTTCGGAGGGGGCCGGATCCGCCCCGGCAGAGGCAGCTTCGGCGGCGGAAAGCTCTGCCGCGCCGGAGGCATCTTCGGCAGGATCTGAGGCAGCGTCCGGTGATCTGTTGGTTTACGGTATTTACAAAGCCGGAGACCAGACCTGGTTCATCGACGAGGG
>DPJQ01000237.1:15425-15744 GCA_003542935.1 Lachnospiraceae bacterium
CCAGACCTGGTTCATCGACGAGGGAGCGGCGGCCCAGGCGGCCGTTGAGGCCCTGGGCGGGACGTTTACTTATGTGGATGCAAAAATGAATCCGGAGGAGGAGCTGAAAGCCGTTGATAATGCCATAGCCAATAATGCCAGCGGAATCGTGATCTGTACATCGGACCAGACTATGTCCCAGGCCGTGGTAGACAAATGCCAGGAGGCAAACATCCCCGTTGTGGCGGCCGATGACGCGCTGCAGGATGGCGAAGAGAATAAGCTGGTTCCCTGGGTGGGCATCAATGCCTATGTGATCGGTGAGGCCAACGGCGAGTGG
>DPJQ01000237.1:16038-16379 GCA_003542935.1 Lachnospiraceae bacterium
ATCGGTGAGGCCAACGGCGAGTGGATGGCCAATTATGTCAAGGAAAATGATCTGGCGTCCAACGCGGAAGTGGGGCTGATGATCATGACCATGGATACGGTATCCAGCTGTGTGCCGCGGGCAGAGGGTGAATATGACAAATTTACCGAACTGGTTCCGGAGTTTGATACGGCAAGAATCTTTAAAGCGGATTATGACGGAACGACAGATAAAGGAAATACGGCGGCAACGGCGGTGATCACGGCCCATCCGGAGATCAAGACCTGGCTGGTGACAGGCGCCAATGAGGAAGGCTGTATCGGCGCCGCCCGTGCACTGGAGAGCGCCGGACTGGATGCGGA
>DPJQ01000237.1:16705-17111 GCA_003542935.1 Lachnospiraceae bacterium
GCCTGTGTGGTAGGCCTTGGCGCTTACATGGCGAAAGACGAGTGGAATGACAAGGGAGCGGACGGAACCTGTGTGAAGGCTTCCGCATATTTCCCGGCAAAGGCGGTAGGCGAAGGTTCCATCGAGGTTCTGATGCAGCTCATTGAAGGCGGCGAGCCGGAGATGGAGACGGCCGTGGATGCCGTAGTGGTTACGCCGGAGGACTATAAAGAAATCATGGGCAAAGACGCGGAATAATAGAACGCGGTTGGGTAAAATCTGATATAGACAGACAGCAAAAAACGGTGTCGGGCTTCGCAGGGAGGCCCGGCGCCGTTTTTTGCATTTATCATGGTTGGTGAAATCCTTGAGTAAAAAAAATGAGTGTGGTAGAATGAAGTTACCATGTAATTTGCGTGCGCTGTTT
>DPJQ01000190.1:0-144 GCA_003542935.1 Lachnospiraceae bacterium
GTCATGGACGACGGCTGGTTCGGAGAGCGGAATGAGCCCAATGGTTCCCTGGGGGACTGGGTGGTCAATGAAAAGAAACTGAGAGGGGGGCTGCCCTATCTGGTAGAGCAGATCAACGCCCTGGGGATGTCCTTCGGCATCTGG
>DPJQ01000190.1:387-2953 GCA_003542935.1 Lachnospiraceae bacterium
GAAATTCGGCCTATGGTTTGAGCCGGAGATGGTCTCGCCGGATTCAGACTTGTATCGGGCCCATCCCGACTGGGCCATCTGCCTGCCGGGGCGGACGCCCGTACAGAGCCGCAACCAGTATGTGCTGGATTTGTCTCGTCCTGATGTTCGGGAGCATGTATATGAGAGCGTGGCCGCCATTTTGCGCAGCGCCAATATTACATATGTGAAATGGGATATGAACCGGCAGCTCTCCGATCTGGGCAGCGCCTGGCTGGCGGCGGACAGCCAGGGTGAGTTGAGCCATCGTTTTGTGCTGGGGCTTTATGAGCTGCAGGAGAGGCTGGTCACGGAATTTCCCGACCTACTTCTGGAGAACTGTTCCAGCGGCGGCGGCAGATTTGATCCCGGTATGCTCTACTACAGCCCCCAGATCTGGTGCTCCGATGACACCGACGCCATCGAGCGGCTGGCCATCCAGGAGGGAACGGCGCTGCTCTATCCGCTGTCTGCCATAGGCGCCCATGTCAGTGCCTGCCCCAACCATATCGTGAAGCGCAATACGCCTTTTGAGACCAGGGGTCATGTGGCGCTGGCCGGTACCTTTGGGTATGAACTGGACGTGACAAAGCTGGATCGGGAGGAGCTGGCGATGATTCCGGTTCAGGTGGAGCTCTATCACAGGTATAACGACCTGATCCGCGGCGGAGATTATTACCGGATCGCGTCCTACCGGGAGAACCATTCCCACGATTGCTGGGCCGTGTCCGCGAAAGACCGGTCTGAAGTGCTGGTGACCTGGGTGCAGGTAATGGCACGGCCCAATGTACACAGCCGCCGTGTGCGCCTCAAAGGTTTTGACCCGAAAGCCCTGTACAGGCTGGAGGCCACGGGACATACCTATTCCGGTGAAATGCTGCTACAGGGAGGCTTTTTGATGGAAAACCTGCCGGGGGATTATCAGAGCCGGTTGCTGCATTTTGTGAGGCTGTGAGATGTTATTTGACAAAACCGAGGTTTAACTCTATAATTTTTCCTGATACAGAAAGTTATGGAACAGACGCTCCGGGGAATAATATCAGAAGTCAGAGAGAAATGGAGTCAGAGAATGAATAAGGTGAGATTGGCTGACATTGCCGAACAGGTGGGCGTGAGTACGGTGACGGTGCATAATGCGCTCAACGGGCAAAAAGGGGTCAGTGATGAGGTCAGGGACAGGATACGGAAAGTTGCCGATGAGATGGGCTATCGCCATGGAGGCGCGATGGCCAAACAGTCAAGGGATTCCCGGTTCCGCAACATAGGCGTGATCATATCGGAAAAATATCTGGCCGAGTATACCACCTTTTACTGGAAGATGTATCAGGAGATGGCGATTGTGGCCACGGATAAAAACTGTCTGACTGTGGTGGAGATCCTCAAACATGATGCGGAGGATAAACTGGTCATGCCCCGGATTCTGGGGGACGACAGTATTGACGGCCTGGTCATGATGGGAGAGGTGAGCCGGGAGTATATCCACCGGATGAAGCAGCAGTATCATACGCCTGTCGTTTTTCTGGATTTTTACGATAAGGAGCTGGCGGAGAATGCGGTGGTCACGGACAATTTTTACGGTATGTACCTGTTGACAGAATATCTTTTTGAGCAGGGAATACGGAAGATGGCTTATGTGGGTTCGATCCATGCTACCAGCAGTATCATGGATCGTTATTGCGGGTTTTACCGGGCGATGCTGCAGCACGGCGAACGTGTGCCGCCGGAGTGGATTCTGGAGGACCGAAATGAGACCGGAGAACTGCAGATCACGATTCCCGAGCGTCTGCCGGAAGCCTTTGTGTGCAACTGTGACCTGGTGGCCGGTATCATGATTATGCGGCTGGAGGAGCAGGGAATACGGGTGCCCGAAGATATATCGGTGGTGGGATTTGACAATTATTTATATCCGGGTTTTCCGGACAAACGGATCACCACCTATGAGGTAAACATGCGGGCGATGGCCAAAGTGGCTCTGGATAAGATCCTGAAAATGATACGGAATCCGGGCGCCGGACGGGGACTGGATATCGTATCCGGCCATATCGTGGAGAAAGACAGCGTGAGGCTGAAAATAAATGCGGATATATAAAAGGAAACGGCAGCCGGTTTTGCGGAGGCTGCCGTAAAGGGAAGAGGGGCTGTCCTGAAAATGTCATTTTGCCATATTTCAAAATGATGTTTTTAGGACAGCCTCTGTTTTCGATATTATTTAAGAAAAGCAAAATTTTATATAATTATGTGAGGATTTTCCTCAAATATATATTGTAAAAATAAAAAATGTGTTTATAATAGAGTCAAGAACGGAGGTGGCAACTATGTTATGCCAGTTTACGGTTAAAAACTATAAAAGTATACGGGACGAAATAACATTCGATATGCAGGCGGCTGCAATATCGGAGCATGAAGATGAAATTATTAAAGATATAGATGGCGAGTTGTTTTTACCTGTTTCTGCCATTTATGGTCCTAATGGGGGAGGAAAATCTAATGTGCTGGAGGCGTTGCATACATTAAATTCTAAAGTGTTAAGACCGCTTTGCGCAACTTG
>DPJQ01000190.1:3243-3747 GCA_003542935.1 Lachnospiraceae bacterium
GTTAAGACCGCTTTGCGCAACTTGCGATAAAGTAAATTGTGATTATAAAGTACGCAAAATTCCTGTAGAACCATTTGCATTTTCTGAGCAAGCCAAAGACAGGCCTACAGAATTTGAACTGTTTTTTAGGACGAAGAAAGCAGAATATAGATATATTCTTCATGTGAAAGAGGAGGTAGTTATTTATGAGAGCCTTGACAGGGTTAAAATGGATACGGGGAGACGGTCTGCGCTTTTTAGGAGAAATTCAGAAACGACAGAATTAAAAGGAGTTTTTGGAAAATTCAAGATAAGCGAGGAACTTTCAACAACATTACCGCTACTCTCTTATCTTGGTATTACTTATAAGAAAAATGAAATTGTAAATGATGTTTTGGACTGGTTCGAAGATTCTGTTGATTTTTTGAATTATGGGGACCCTTATCAGGAGTTAAGAACAGCAATTACAAAATCTAAAGAAATAAAATCTTTGGTTTTGAACATAATTAAAGAAATGGATTTGGA
>DPJQ01000095.1:0-327 GCA_003542935.1 Lachnospiraceae bacterium
GCCGTGGAGCACCAGAGGAATGGACACCACCTCGCGGATATCCGACACCCGTTTTTTATCCAGCACCGGGGTTCCCACATAGAAACCGTGGGCCGTGCCGATGCCGATGGCGAGGGAGGTGACCCCGGTGCGAGCGACGAATTCGGCGGCTTCTGCCGGGTCTGTGTTGGCGTCGCCCTCGGACTCCAGGTCATCCTCTTTGCCGCCCACTTTGCCCAGCTCCGCCTCCACGGGGATGCCGCAGGCATTGGCCATATCAGCCACCTTTTTGGAGACGGCGATGTTGTCCTCAAAGGATTCATGGGAGCCGTCGATCATCACGGAGGT
>DPJQ01000095.1:615-2942 GCA_003542935.1 Lachnospiraceae bacterium
GGAGCCGTCGATCATCACGGAGGTGTAGCCCGCGTGGATGGCCCGGGCGGCCAGCCCGAAGCTGCTGCCGTGATCCAAATGCAGGCAGACGGGGACGGAGGCTTTCGCGGCCTCGGCGGCAATGATGGCCCGGTAGGTTTCCAGCGTGCCGTATTTGATGGTGGAGGGGGTGGTCTGCAGCATGACCGGGGCGGAAAGCTCCTCGGCGGCGGCGATGACGGCTTTGACCATCTCCATGTTTTCTACGTTGAAAGCGCCCACGGCGTATCCGTCGGCCCGGGCGTTGGCTAACATGTTGGCTGATGTGGTTAATGGCATAGGGTGTACCTCCTGTAAGTGGTGCGCCAATGGGGCGCATGATGGTTTTGATACCTATATTATAGAGAAAGATCAGGGAAATTACCAGAAATAAAGGAGACAAAAATGTAAAAGGTATGACGGGTTATCGAACATTCGTTGACGGAGGGAGTGCCATGGGGGTAAAATGGGGATGCGCCCGCGAGCGCCCGTAAATCCGGAAAACTTTTGTGCCTGCGGGCAGAATTGGCGTGAGGAGAAAGCCATGCGGACAGCGTATACGGATCTGAATATCCGGATAGATATGGGAAATACGACTTTTTTTGCCTTGAACATCGCGTTTGAGCGTTTTCTGCGGCCGATGCCCGGGCACAGCCACGGCCAGGACAGCTATGAGCTGCACTATATCCCCCACGGGCATGGACGGGTGTGGATCGACGGGACGGTGTATGAGATCGGGCCGAATACCCTCTATATGACGGGCCCCCTGGTGGAGCATGAGCAGGTGCCCAGCCGGGAGGATCCAATGACGGAATACTGCATTTATTTTAAGATGAAACAGGGCGGAGGAGAGACGGATCCGGCGGCGGCGCGGTTCGCCGGGACGCCTTTCTGGTTCGGCCAGGACGGCCAGGAGATGTATCCGCTGATGCAGCAGATTTTCTATGAGATGGAACACCGGTATACGGGGTATATGGCCCAGGTGGAAGCGCTGCTGGTTCAGTGTATCGTGAAGACGGTGCGCAACTATGAGAGCCGAAAGGAGTCCACGGCCCACTTTCTGCCGTCCAATCTGGTGGACAGCAAATATCTGGTGGTGGAGGAGAGCTTCCTCTATGATTTTCGGGAGCTGACCCTGGAGGAGCTGGCCCGGCGGCTGGGCCTGGGCGTGCGCCAGACGGAACGGTTTCTGAAAGAGCACTACGGCCAGACCTTCCTGCAGAAAAAGACGGAGGCGAAGATGTCCATGGCGAAGCTGTACCTGGCCGACCCGGGAACCTCTGTTTCCGAGGCCGCCGAGCGGCTGGGCTACTCGTCGATGCAGCATTTCTGCTATGCGTTCCGGCGGTATTACGGAAAAACCGCCGGGGCATACAGAAAAGAGATGCAGGAGCTGTGACAGTTTAGTCTTCATCATAAGAATGGAACTCTCCGTTCAGATTGTATCCCCGTGGCTGCGGGCCTCCGCTTTCGCTGTCGGAAGGATTACCGCCCGAAGGGGCCGTGTGCCAGGTGGTATCGTCGTCAGTGTTTCGGGTGAAGCTGCTGCGGGAGGCTTCGTCATACCGGGCATTTTTCCGGGCGCGGACGATGACGGTAACAATGACAATCACCACCACAAGGAAAACCATGATTGCCAGGATCATAAACAGGCCGGCGGTGCGCCGCTCGCTCTCCGTGACGGCTGCGGGCTCCGGGGACGTGTCGGGGGAGAGGGCGTCGGTGGTGTAGGTAAAAGCGTCTGTCAGCACATCCTCATCCGCCCGGGAGCTGTCCGCACAATCGTCGAAATTTTCCCAGAAAAGAACCATCACATCGTCGGTGAGGACGCGGGCCGCGTCGTCCCCCAGGATATAGGCCGTGTTCCAGTCGTCGGCGATGACCAGGAGAAAATGTCCCTCGTCGGTGAACAGGCTGCTGTACAGGCTGTCGGCTTCTGACTGATCCCTGTACGTTTCGCTCAGATAGATATGGGGCTGTACGCCTGTGGACGTGTAAAAATCTTCCAGGGCGTTCTCCAATGCGGAGGCGTGGCGGATCCAGCCCAGCTCGTCGGTATAGTAGGCCGTCTCATGGACGGCGGAAGCGGGCAGCGGAGTCACGCGAATCTGCGCCGCGGATTCCCGGTGATGCTCCGTTGTATTATTGTATCTGATTGAAGCGATGCAGATGACGATGGTGACCAGGACAAATACTGCCAGCAGGCTGGACAGGCAGCCGCCGCCCCGTCTCCTGCGGCGGTATCCTCCCATGGGAGGCGGGGGCATGCCCGGACCCGGATGCCGCCGCCACGGCCTGCGGGGAGGCGG
>DPJQ01000115.1 GCA_003542935.1 Lachnospiraceae bacterium
GAACATGGCTTTCCGCAGATTTCTGGCAAAGCCCGCGGAGGCTTCCGCGCCGAACTTTCCGCCGAGGATACCGGTCAGCAGACAGCCAAAGGCCGTCAGCACCATCCAGCCGCCCATCACAAATATGTGGTGCATATCCCCGTTATTGACCCCCTCGTCGATGATCGAAGCCATCATCAGGGGAATGATCATCTCGAGGATCACCTCAAGAACCATACAGACCGGCGTCAGGATGGATACCCGTTTAAACTCTTTGATCTGAGCCGCAAGGGTTTTCAGCATATTATCACTCCTTTACATTCTGTTTGATTTTATCTATAACACGGAGAAAAGTGCGGATCTCCTCATCCGTGATATTTTCCAGCATATGATTGTTTTTCTCCAGCGCCCGGCTGTGCATGTTCTCCGCAAATTTTCGGCCCCGTTCCGTCAAAACCAGCTTTTTCAGCCTGGCATCGCGCATCACACTGACCCGGGCCAGATAACCTTTCTGCTCCATCAGCTTGATGACCGCAGACACCGTGGATCTCGTTATGGAAAATTCCCGCTCGATATCCCTTTGAAAAATTTCCCGGTCACTGTTGTGGGCCAGGTACATAACGATCCACCCGTTTGTCACCGTGAGCTCGTCAAAACCCGCGGCCCTGCCGTCCGCCAGCATCGCCCGGCAGAGCATATTATCCAGGTCGTGGATCATTCTGCCCAACAGAGGTCTCCCATGAAAACACATAGACTCACAGTCGCATTTGCCTTCCGGCTCCATTTTTCGCACCTCCCGTTAGCCATCCTTGATCATTAGTGCTAGATTGTTCGACATCGAACTATATTATAAGGATTATTAGATACATGTCAACGGTGATTTTTATTATTCACATTTTTTTCATGGTTTTTCCAAAAATGTCAACTCTCCCACTACGTTTTCCGAAAAGAGGGGCTTCCCAAAAACGGTCAACGGATTATAATAGATATTGACCGGACCGGTCAGCGGAGGCAACGTATGAACGAGAAATTTTATTCCTTACCGGAGGAAAAACAGACGCGTATCATCAACGGAGGATTCCGCGTATTTTCCCGGAATTCCTACAAAAAAAGCCCCCATGCAGGAGATCGCCGACTGCGCCGGGATCAGCAAATCCCTCTTGTTTCACTATTTCCACAACAAGAAGGATCTCTACCTGTTTCTGTGGGACAGGGCCGCCGACATTACCATGGAATATCTCACGGCGTACGGCTGCTACGACCCCGGCGACCTGTTTGACATGATGGAGCGGGGCATGAGGGCCAAAATACATGTTATGCAGATCTATCCCGATATGACAGCCTTTGCCATCAAAGCATTCTATGAAACGGATGCACAGATCAGTGAAGGAATACAGAAAAGCTACCAGGAGCATTTCGAACGCAAGGCCCAGCATGCCCTGGCCCAGGTAAACCCTGACGACTTTATTCCCGGCCTGGATCTGGTCATGATGTACCGGGAAATGTATCTGGCCTCCGAGGGTTACCTCTGGGAGATCCAGCAGCGGGGCGGCCATTTTGACGCCGATATGCTGGAAAAGGATTTCGAAAAAATGCTGGTTTTCTGGAAAGATATATATCTGCGGAAGAAATGACAAGCTGAATCATGCTTCAAGGAGGAACTACGGTATGAACGCTATACAGACAGACTCCCTCACAAAATACTACGGAAAATCCCGGGGAATCACCGACGTCAGCCTGACCGTCGGCGAGGGGGATTTTTTCGGCTTCATCGGGCCGAACGGGGCGGGGAAAAGCACCACGATACGCACACTGTTGGGGCTGATCGCTCTCACAGAGGGCGGCGCAAAGATCTTTGGAAAGGATATCCAGAGAGAAAAGGAAGCCATCCTCTCCGAAATCGGCTACATGCCCTCCGAGGCCTCCTTCTACCCCCATATGCGGGTGCGGGAGGTCATAAAGCTCTCCGCCGATCTGCGGAAACGGGACTGTAAAAGAGAAGCCGCGGTGCTCTGCGACCGTCTCTCTCTGGACACGGAAAAGCGGGTTCGGGAACTGTCCCTGGGCAACCGCAAAAAAGTCTCCATCGTCTGCGCCCTGCAGCATAAACCCAGGCTCTGCATACTGGATGAGCCCACCAGCGGCCTTGACCCTCTGATGCAGCGGGAATTCTTTTCTCTGCTGGAGGAACGCAACGCCGCCGGAACCACGATCTTCCTGTCCTCTCATGTGCTCTCGGAGGTACAGCGCCACTGCCGGCATGCCGCCGTCATCCGCAGCGGCCGTCTGCTGCTCTCGGACAGTATTGAAAATCTGGGGCACACCGACGCCAAACGCGTGACTATAAAGGGTGTCAGCGAACCGCCGGTTCTGGAGAATATCAAAGATCTGACAACGGACGGCGACACGGCCACATTCCTGTATCGCGGAGACACAAAGGCACTCTTAAACGCCCTGGCCGCTCTCCCGCTCACGGATGTAACCATCGCGGACCCGGATCTGGAAGAAATATTTATGCACTACTATGGTGACTAGAAAAACAGATTTTGCATTGCAGCTGTGAACATACTGCACCGCTGCACAGAATTATGATGACGCATGCGGTCAAGATTTTGCACGATCATAAGGAGACGATAGCATGACTATTTTTAAACACGAATTACGCCAGGGACGGAACATGCTGCTCATCTGGAGCGGGAGCATTGCCCTTATGCTGGGCGCCTGCATCGGGATCTACCCGGAGATGGGGAAGGACATGGGAGATATCAGTACGATGTTTGCCGACATGGGCGGTTTTTCGGCCGCTTTCGGCATGGACCGGATCAATTTCGGTGAGTTCATCGGATTTTTCGGCGTGGAGTGCGGCAATGTCCTGGGGCTGGGCGGAGCTTTTTTCGCCGCTTTGCTGGGCATCTCGGCCCTCGCCAAAGAAGAAAAAGAGCATACGGCCGAATTTCTGCTGTCCCATCCGGTGAGCCGCAGAAATGTGGTGATGCAAAAACTCATGGCCATAGCCGTACAGATTCTCCTTTTAAACGCCGTTTCCGTCGCCGTCACGGCCCTGTCCGTCCTGGTGATCGGAGAATCGCCGGACACAAAAACTCTGGCACTGCTGTTTGCCGCCTACCTGCTCCTCCAGCTGGAGACCATGGCAATCTGCTTCGGCATCTCCGCCTTTTTAAGCAGTGGCGGCCCCGGTATCGGCCTGGGGATAGCCGCCCTCTTCTATTTCCTGAACATCATCGCCAACCTGACGGAAAATGCTTCATTCCTGAAATATATCACCCCTTTTGGCTATACGGAGGGGGCGGATATCATCGCCAATGGCAGTATAGACATGAAATATCTGTCCGTGGGCCTGGTATTTACCCTTGCCGGAGTACTGGCGGCCTTTTACCGGTATGGGCTCAAGGATATTGGCTGAGGTATATATTGCCGCGTTTGGACTTTGCCCTAAAGGACGGGCTCCAGTGCAAAGTCCTTGACTGAACCAACATACGGTTACTTTTCACACCCGAGCCA
>DPJQ01000041.1:0-444 GCA_003542935.1 Lachnospiraceae bacterium
AACCAAAACGCGCTCCGCGCATAAGGTGCGGGGCGCGTTTTGGTTCGCTGCCGTTTTACGGATATATGCGCCGGATGCCTTCCGCATCGGATTTCGGATACCGTCATGACAGATCGAAAAAGCGAAGAAGCACCTCTGCCAGACCGTCATGATCGTTGTCTTTTTGTGTGACGAAATCGGCATGGCGCTTTACCTGCTGATCGGCGTTTGCCATTGCGGCGCCTTTTCCTGCGGCCTCCAACATGGAAATATCATTTTCCGCGTCTCCGACGGCTACCGCGCAGGAGAGCGGGATATTCAGGTACTCGCATACATAGCGGACTGCGTTCCCTTTTCCTGCGGTTTTGTCAAAAAATTCCAGATATTCGTCGCAGGAATAGAGCGCGGTGATGGTATCGCCATACTGTGCCAGCACATCCCGGCGCAGCGGCTCCAGGCAGGAAC
>DPJQ01000041.1:722-6509 GCA_003542935.1 Lachnospiraceae bacterium
GCAGGAACGGCTCTTTAGGCTGATCGCCAGAAGCTTGGCCGGCGCCTTGCCCACGGTGTCCATGATGTTCGACGAGAAAATCGCATCCATACCGGTCGCCTTTTTGTAAAGGGCGATTTCCGGGTCATCATATTCGCAGACAACATGCGTATCGGTGTAGGATTGAATATGCACATTGTATTGATGGGCAAGATCAAAGACGCCCCGGGCGATATCCATGGGAACCGTTTTCCGGAACAAATAGCGCTTCTCATCGCAATCATAAACGGCATTTCCGTTGGTGGAAATAAGAAACATTCCGGGCAGGGACAAACCGATGCGGTCGATCGCCTTCTGAACGCTGCTCTGCGTCCTGCCGGAACTCAACACAAGGCGGTTGCCGCGTTGTACAAGCCTGTAAAGCAGGTCCTTTAAATAAGGAGACACTTCTTTATCGACAGTAAACAGCGTGCCGTCCATATCCGTAAATAAGATCTTATGGCCGTCCACAGGACGGATTGTTTCAGACATGGAACAGCTCCTTTCTTTTGTCTTTCAGGGCGAGCAGGATATCCTCCGGAATGAACAGCTTTCCATAGCCCGTTCCCATTTCCAGCTTCGGTTTGCTTTTTCCGTGAAAATCCGAGCCGCCGGAAATGAGCAGGTCAAATTGCGCGGCAAGGCGGCGCATCTGGCGTTCCTCACCGGCGCTGTAAGTGGAGTAAATGGCTTCAATGCCTGTAAGACCGGCATTCTTGAGCGTGCGGACCAGCTTCTTAAGCTCATCCTGTCCCATATGGTAGAGAGTGGGGTGTGCCAGGACCGGAATTCCCTTCACTTCCAGAATGAGGGATACGGCGTCTGCGGGAGATATTTTTTCCCGGGGAAGGTAATATTTCGTATGGTCGCCCAGATACCGGTCAAAGGCTTCCGGCATGCTCCGGACATAGCCGTGCTCATACAGATATCGGGAATAATGGCTGCGGGTGATGACGGAACCGGGGAAGGCTTCCAGCAGCTTTTCGTAGCTGATGTCAATGCCGTCCTCCTGTAAGCGCCCGCACATCTTCCTGTTGCGTTCGATGCGGGATTCCACGAATCTGTGAAGGTGTTCCTGGAAAGCGGGGGCATCCTCATCGATGAAAAGCCCCAGGATGTGAATATCCTTTCCCTGATATTCCGTGGAAAATTCGATGCCCGGGATCACTTCGATCCCGCGCTTTTTTCCTGCTGCAACGGCTTCCTTTAAGCCTGCGGTGGTATCATGGTCGGTCAGGGCAAAGGCGCATAGCCCTTTGCCCGCCGCCATCTCCACAAGTGCCGAAGGGGAGAAGCTTCCGTCGGATTTGTCGGAATGTACATGTAAGTCTACGGTTCTTGCATCAGTCATATTACAGGTCATCCTCTTCTCTGTTTGCGGTATATACCGTACGCTTTCTCGCCATTTCATCGTTTGCCAGGTATTCGTCGTAGGTCGTGATTTTGTCGATCAGGGTGCCGTCCGGCAAAATTTCCATGATGCGGTTGGCACAGGTCTGTACGAACTGGTGATCATGGCAGGAAAACAGCGCGACGCCCGGGAATTTGATCAGCCCGTTATTCAGCGCGGTGATGGCTTCCATGTCCAGATGATTCGTGGGTTCATCCAGAATGAGGCAGTTTGAGCCGGAGATCATCATTTTGGAAAGCAGGCAGCGCACCTTCTCGCCGCCGGAGAGCACCCGCACTTTTTTTACGCCGTCTTCACCCGCAAAGAGCATGCGTCCCAAAAAGCCGCGTACATAGGTTGCATCCTTGACGGGGGAGTAGCCGGTCAGCCAGTCCGCTATGGTGTAGTCATTGTCGAATTCGCTGGCAGGATCCTTGGGGAAGTATGCCTGGGAGGTGGTGACGCCCCATTTGTAGCTGCCCTCGTCCGGCTCCAGCTCTCCGACCAGAATCTGGAACAAAGTGGTCTTTGCCAGTTCGTTGCCGCCCACAAAGGCAATTTTGTCATCATGGCCGACGATGAAGGAAATATGATCCAGGACCTTTATGCCGTTTACGGTCTTGCTTAAATCGGTGACGGATAAAACCTCGTTGCCGATTTCCCGGTCGGGGCGGAAATCAATATAGGGATATTTCCGGCTGGACGGCTTGATCTCATCCAGCTGAATTTTCTCCAGAGCCCTTTTACGGGAAGTTGCCTGTTTGGATTTGGAGGCATTGGCAGAGAAACGGGAGATAAACTCCTGCAGCTCTTTGATCTTCTCTTCCTTCTTGCGGTTAGCCTCCTTCATCTGGCGGATCAGAAGCTGGCTGGACTCATACCAGAAGTCATAATTGCCCGCATAGAGCTGGATCTTGCCGTAATCCACATCCGCCGTCTGGGTACACACTTTATTTAAAAAATAGCGGTCATGGGACACCACGATCACCGTATTGTCAAAATTAATCAGAAACTCCTCCAGCCAGTTGATCGCGTCCATATCCAAATGGTTGGTGGGCTCGTCAAGCAACAGGATATCCGGGTTTCCGAAAAGGGCCTGGGCCAGCAGCACTTTGACCTTCTCGCTTCCCTTCAGATTTGCCATGAGCTCATAGTGCAGCTCCGTGGGAATGCCGAGCCCGTTAAGCAGTGACTCCGCGTCCGCCTCGGCCTCCCAGCCATTCATCTCCGCAAACTCGCCCTCCAGCTCACTGGCGCGGATGCCGTCCTCGTCGGTAAAATCCTCCTTGGCGTAAATGGCTTCTTTCTCTTTCATCACTTCATACAAACGGACATTGCCCATGATCACCGTATCCAGCACGGTGTAGGAATCATACTGAAAATGATCCTGCTTCAAAAAGGAAAGCCTTTGCCCCGGCGTGATCGTCACATCGCCTTTTGTGGTCTCCAGCTCTCCCGACAAAATTTTCAAAAATGTAGATTTACCGGCCCCGTTGGCGCCGATAATTCCGTAACAGTTCCCTTCGGTAAACTTAATATTCACATCCTCAAACAGGGCCTTTTTGCCCAACCTGAGTGTAACATTATTTGCAGCTATCATACTTAAATCCTCTATATCTCTTTATTTTTTGTTACAGTTCAGCCGGCAGCCAAACTGTAACGTTTTTACAACATCTTTCCATCCGGTTGCTCATTCCATTATACATAAAACCATAGCTTTTTCAAGGAAAAATAAGCTTTCTTCACATCAGGGGCGCAAACAGCTTCAAAATCCATCCCCCCGCCTTCATCCGAAGACTCTGCTTCCTCGTAAACTGCTCCGTCATCTCCACGGAAAGCTTCAATGTCTCCTCAAAATCCCGCTTCATATCCGTCACTACATCTGCCCCGTAGAGCAGCACGGCATTCTCAAAATGCAGATACAGACTGCGGTAATCCAGATTGACCGTGCCCACCACGGCGGTAGTGTCATCACTGACAAAGGTCTTTGCATGGACAAACCCGGGCAGATATTCGTATATTTTCACTCCCGCCCGCAAAAGCTCCGGATAATGGGTTCTGGCCAGGGCAAAAGCATACGCCTTGTCCGGGATATGGGGCAGGATAATCTTTACGTCCACCCCCCTCTTTGCCGCAAAAGTCAAAGCCGTAATCATGTCATGATCCAGAATCAGGTACGGCGTCATAATATGCACGTAGTCTTTTGCCGTCTGCAAAATGTGGATATACACCAGTTTCCCCACCGGCTCCTGATCCAGCGGGCTGTCGGTATAGGGAATCACATAGCCTGGATACTGCACCTCGGGGTGGCGGGGATATACGTCAAGATAGTCCACATAATTATTCTCATACCCTTCCAGATCCCAAAGCTGCAGAAACATAACCGTCAGGCTGCGCACCGCATCTCCCTTGATCATAATGGCCGTATCTTTCCAGTGCCCGAACCTTTCTTTCTGGTTGACATACTCATCTGCCAGGTTGGTACCGCCCGTAAAACCCACCTCGCCGTCTATGACCAGTATCTTTCTGTGATCCCGGTTATTCTGGTAAGTACTGAGGGCCGGCTTGATAGGAGAAAATACCTTACACTGGATTCCCGCCGCCTCCATCCTGCGGGGATAATCATGGGACAGGGAGGCAAACTGCTGAGTTCCGTCATACATCAGACGCACCTCCACACCTTCCAGCACTTTGTCCTTCAGAATTTCCAGAACCTGATCCCAGACATTTCCGTGTTCAATGATAAAATATTCCAAAAAAATAAATTTTCTTGCCTCACGGAGCTTTTCCAGCATAGCGGGAAACCAGTAATCCCCCAGCGGATAATATTCCAGCCCATTATTGCGATACGCCGGAAAACCGTTATTTTGAAGGTAGCCCGCCAGACTTCCGATCATCCCGTCCTGTTCCCGGATCTCCTCCAGGATATTCTGATTTTTCGGTATATATTCCCTGGTACGCTCCTGCTGAGCCAGCACCTTTCGGTTCATAATGCGGGTGCCAAGCTGTGTCTCCACAAACAGATAGAAGAGCCCGCCCATAATAGGAAATACCAGGGTCATCACAATCCAGGGTAATTTAAACTCCGGCACACCGGGGCGGTTGATGATGATCAGGACGATCCCCACGGCCACTGCCATGTAAAATCCATATACATAGAATACATAGCGCCAAAGTACCAGTCCCAGAAACACAAGAAACAGAGCCTGCAGCGCTACCAGCAGCAGGATCACAGCCGTCCGGCCAAACACCAGCTTGACCACGCCCTTTTTTCCCTTTTGCATCTTTTCCGAAAGTTCACTCTGCCCGAGATCGGGCAGCTCCGGTTTTATACGATTCATACTTTTCCCTACTTTTATTACGGCTGGCCGATCATCTCCAGAAACATATCCTCGGATAAAATCTCCACCTTGAGTTCTTTCGCTTTACGGTTTTTGGCAGAACCGGAAGTGCGGTCATTATTGATCAGATAATCCGTCTTACCGGTCACACTGCCCGTCACTTTTCCTCCCAGGGACTCGATTTGTTCTTTGAGAGCTTTTCGGTTGGCAAAATGCTCCACAGATCCGGTGATCACAAAAGTCTTGCCCGCCAGAATCTGTTCCCCCGCCCTTGCCTCCGGTTTTTCGATATCCAAAATCTTCAGCAGTCTGGTAAACTCCGACTGATGCTCCTCTTTGGCAAACCATCCGCAGAAAGTCCCGGCGATCACCCCACCGATACCGTCAATGGCGCTGATCGCTTCCTCCCCTGCATGACGAATCTTTTCCACGTCGTAATCCAGAGCCTCACAGATCAGTTTCGCATTGGCCAACCCCACATTGGGGATGCCCAAAGCGTAAATCAGCCGTGGCAGCGTCGTATGCCGGGCCCGCTCCAGGCTTTGCATCAGCCGTTCAAAGGATTTCTCCCCAAAGCCCTCCATTTCTATGATTTCATCTTGAAACCGCCCCAGATGAAAAATGTCCGCAAATTCATGAATATAGCCTTTGGCAATAAATTTTTCCAGCGTTGCCTCAGACAAACCTTCTATATTCATAGCATCCCTGCTGACAAAAAGCGTAAAGGACTTGATTTTTTTCGCTTCACATTCCTCATTGGTACAATAAAGGGACTGTACATCGTTAATTTGCCTGATTTTTGTCCTGCCGCCGCATACTGGGCAAGTCTCCGGTATCTCTACCGTATCGCTCCCCGTTAGGTTTTCCGCAATCTGGGGAATAATCATATTTGCCTTATAAACCGTAATGGTATCCCCCACCCCTAACTCCAGCCCTTCCAAAATACTTACATTGTGAACGCTGGCCCGGCTGACTGTGGTTCCCTCTAATTCCACTGGTTCAAACACAGCTACCGGATTAATCAGCCCTGTTCGGGAA
>DPJQ01000201.1:0-7829 GCA_003542935.1 Lachnospiraceae bacterium
GACTGCCCAGTGTTGCCTTCTTTTTTCTAAATGTATAATTAATCTTATCTTCCATATCCATTTCATTTTATTTGACACAAAATAATATGCATTCGCCTGCATTTTATTATACATTTTGGCTTCTGCTGTCAAAAATCTGACAAAAACATTCTGACTATACTGCTTAACCCAAATACGTGGGCCACATTTTCCATTCCCAATTTTATTTCTTCCCGGCAAAAATTATTTTCCTCTAAAAATTCATCGGTCTTATCATTTAAGTAGGAGTAAAATAATAATGCGGTTTCTAAACTGCCCCTATCCGTATCACTGATTAAATCATACAGTCTGTTTTCTGCTTCATTGATTTTTCCGGCGTCAATCATATTTAACAAATTTTCTAATGTTTTCTTTTCCTCTTTGTTTTCTAATAACTCCATTGTTGGAGATTCCGTATCAATGTTAAATATTAGTTTTAAAATGGCCCGCACCATTTCCTTGATGAGCCTCATTACATAATCCTGCTCAAACATAAGCATTCTCCTTTCTGCTTTTTATTTGCAGAAAGGATTTAATTATCCATACGAACTTTTAATGTGACTATGGTATCTCCTCTTGGAAGTTTGGCTAAATTAGCACGAAAGCTCATACATACAACTACTGTCAGAATTGAAAACCAAACATTAAAGATGTTTATACCTTTTTCCGTCTGTACTTTTTCATGCCTTATAGACTTTATATTTATTATTTCTTGTTCTTCATCTTCAATTGCTGTTGATTGGGTCACTTCACCAAATATGCCATGAACATTTATAATTCCGCAAGGAAGTATAGCAACAGATGCAGATACTGTAAAAAGAACAAAGAATAACCGTATTATCCAATACTTTTTCTTACCCATAATACCTCCCTTGACAAATTTGATGAATCAACCACGGCTGTCTTTGGATATGTCCGGCCCGGCGTTTATGATTTTTCTTTCCCTGCCCTCTTCCGCTCTATCATCTCGTCTATACGTGCCAGGTAATGCTCCACGGATTTCACATTCTCCACTCTCTCAATGCGGTTTCCCCTGTCAAGCACAAATTTTGTGGATCCCCCCGCACCACAGGCAATGATCGACTGTTTTTCCTCCATAATCAGTATATTGTATATTCCTGCTTTATCAACCTTCGCATATCCCACATTCTCAAAATTTCCGGCCATGTTTTTCTGCCGATACAGATAGTAAGGACTCATTCCCATTTCGGCAGCGGTCTGTTCACACAGACTCATGATCTCCTGACTGTTGGCAAAAGATATCTCCTGATACTGATCCCGGAACAGATGCAGCCGGGTAGCACGTTTCAACGCCAGGGAATGAACGGTCAAACTGTCCGGCCCCAATGCACGGATCTGCTCCAGGGTATGGGCCACCTCCCCGTAACCCTCACCGGGCAGTCCCACGATCAGATCCATATTGATGTTGTCAAAGCCCAGATCCCGGGCCATGTGGAAGGCTTCCACGATCTCCTGCACTGTATGGCCCCGCCCCACCAGATCCAGGGTTTCCTGGTTCATGGTCTGGGGATTGATAGAGATCCGGCTCACCGGATAACGGCGGATCACCGCCAGTTTCTCCTCCGTGATGGTATCGGGCCTTCCGGCCTCCACAGTAAACTCCCGCACCTCATCCATGGGAAACCGCGTCGCCACCGTCTCCAGCACCCGGTCCAGCTGCGCCGCTGTCAGTGATGTGGGTGTGCCGCCGCCGATATAGACGGTCTGCAGCTTTTTATCCGAAAAATGTCCCGCCGTGAAATCCAGTTCCCTGACCAGACAGTCCAGATATTCGTCCACCCGCTTACGCCATTTTTTCAGCGGATGTGAACCGAAAGAACAGTACAGGCAAATGGAGGGGCAAAAAGGAATGCCCACATACAGGCTGTAGCCGTTCTCATAATCCATCCCCTCCAAAATCTTCCGCTCCCGGACGGCGATATCGATGGCCAGATCCGTCTTCTTTTCACTGAGAAAATAAGTTTCCCGCAGGTTGGCGGCGATCTCCTCCCGGCTCCGTCCCTCCTCCAGCGGGTGCATGGCCAGCTTGGTGGGACGGATACCTGTCAGTGTCCCCCAGGGCAGTGTCCGCCCCGTCAGACCGGAAAACATGCGGTAAACGGTCTGTTTCAACAGATTTTTGGTGGCAAAGCGATCCTCGGGGCAGGTCAGCTTTACCTGCTCCCGCAGCGTCTCCCGCCCCTGCTCTTCGATGACACAGAGGATCCTGTCATCCCCATACTCTACCCGGAGCAGACGGTCAAATTCCCCGGCCGGGCTCTCCCCGGAGTAGAAGCTCACCACTTCCTCCTCCGGAATAAAAGCTTTGACCAGGGAATATACGTCATATTCGTAATCGTGTCGGTTAAATTCTATGCCCGTTCTACGCATAGGGATTATTCCTCTTTTCAAAATCAATGGTAGTGCTCTCACCGTGGCCAGGCAGCACCGTGGTATCGCCGGGAATCTCAGACAACAGCCGGTCCAGGCTCTGCTTGATCTGCCGGAAACTGCCCCCCGGGAAATCCGTCCGCCCTACCGAGCAGTAGAAAAGGGTATCCCCCGAGAGCAGCACCTTCTCCTCCGTCAGAAGATAGCAGCAGCTCCCCGGCGTATGGCCCGGCGTGTGAAACACCTGCAGCGGCAATCCGGCCACCGTAAAAGCCTGGCCGTCGGTGAGCCACTGATCCGCCTTCAGGCTTACGGGCAGCGCCCAGCCGCCGGACTGGTTCCTGGAAGCGTCGCCCAGGGTCTGTTCCTCCGCCTCGTGGGCATAAACCGGTATCTGATATTTTTTCCGAAGATCCTCCGCCGCCATGATATGGTCGAAATGACCGTGGGTCAACAGGATCGCACAGGGCTTTCCGCCCATCCTGTTTACCATATTTACGATCAGATCCGCCTGATCCGCGGGATCCACGACAAAAAGTTCCTTCGTTTCTTTATTCATACACAAATAACAGTTCGTGCTGATCATCCCGATCACCATCTGCTGTATCACTGCCTGTCCCATTCTGTCCTCCCTGTCTTTATTTTGTAAACCCGCCGCCGCACGCGTCCGTCACGATCCCGTCACCCGCCTGATATCCATCACGCTCTCGATCTGCCGTATTTTCTCCATCAAATAATTCAGTTCCTCAATGCTGTGCACGTTAAAGCTCACGGCAATCGTTGCCGTCCCCTGCTTGCTGGTACTTACGTTCATGGACTCCACATCGATCTTTCGCTCGGAGAGCACCTTGGAAATATCCACTACCAGCCCCACCCGGTTGTTGGCATAAACCGTAATGTTGGCCATGAAGAGCTTCCCTGTCACTTCTTCCGGCTGCCACTCCGCATCCAGAAGGCGGGCGCGGTCCGCACCGTAGATACTCAGGATGTTCACGCAGTCGGTCCGATGAATGGTTACACCCCGGCCCCTGGTGACAAAACCCACAATCTCATCGCCGGGAATAGGGCTGCAGCATTTGGCAAAACGCACCGTCACATCATGGCTGCCCCTGACGACAATGCCGTCCTGGTATTTCCGCCCCTGGATCCTCCCCCGGTTCTCCGTGGCCGCATCCAGCACATCCTTGTCGGTGAGTTCCGTCAGATGGGCCTTGTCGTAGGCATCGAGAAGCTTGTTGAGTACCTGGCCCTCCTTTAAGCCGCCATGGCCCACAGCCGCCAACACGGAATCCCAATCACGGAAACCGTATTTGCGCAGCACGGCGCTGATATATTCCGGCTTTGTATAATCCCCCAGGTTCCTGCCCTTGAGCTTTGCATAGCTGTTCAGCATTTCCTTGCCTTTCAGGATGTTATCCTCTTTCAGCTCCTGCTTGAACCACTGGTTGATCTTGTTGCGGGCCTGGGTGCTCTTTACGATTTTCAGCCAGTCCCGGCTGGGGCCCTTGGAATTCTGACTGGTCAGGATCTCAATCCGGTCGCCGTTCTGGATCTGGTACTCAATGGGCACCAGCTTTCCGTTGACCCTGGCCCCCACCATCTTGTTACCGATGGCGCTGTGGATACTGTAGGCAAAATCCACGGTGGTGGAGCCGCTGGGCATGGTCTTGACGTCCCCGGCCGGACTGAAACAGTAAACATTCTCCGCGAACAGATTCAGGTCGCTCTTTAAGAGGTTCATAAACTCCCTGTTGTCGGACATATCCTGCTGCCACTCCAGAATCTGGCGCAGCCAGCTCAGCTTCTCCTCCTCCTGCTGTCCCCCCAGCTTTTTACCGTCGGAAGCCTCCTTGTATTTCCAATGGGCCGCGATACCGTACTCGGCGGTACGGTGCATTTCGTAGGTACGGATCTGGATCTCAAAGGGCCGGCCGTTGGGTCCGATCAGGGTAGTGTGCAGAGACTGGTACATATTGGGCTTGGGCATGGCGATATAGTCTTTGAACCGTCCCGGGATCGGTGTGTACATCTCGTGGATCACTCCCAGGGCCGCATAGCAGTCCTTGACGGTCTCCACAATGATGCGCACCGCAAAAAGGTCGTAGATCTGGTCCAGAGTCTTATCCTGGTTCACCATTTTCTTATATATACTGAAAAAGTGCTTGATCCGCCCGTCCACCTCGGCATTGATGCGGGCGTTGTCCATATGGAGCTGCACCTCGGCCACGATCCCGTCCACCAGTTCCTGCCGCTCGCTCTTCCTAAGGGCGATCTTCTCCACCAGGTCATAGTAGATCTCCGGCTTCAGGTATTTGAGGGACAGATCGTCCAGCTCAATCTTGATCTTGGATATACCCAGGCGCTGGGCCAGCGGGGAATAGATATCCATGGTCTCCCTGGCGATCTCCTTCTGTTTCTGCTCCCGCATATATTTGAGTGTCCGCATGTTGTGCAGACGGTCCGCCAGCTTGATCAGAATCACCCGGATATCCTTGGCCATGGCCAAAAACATCTTGCGCAGATTCTCGGCCTGCACCTCCAGCTTATCCTTGGAATAGCTGAGCTGTCCCAGTTTGGTAACGCCGTCCACCAGAAGGGCCACCTCGGCTCCAAACACATCCGTGATCTCCTCCGTGGTCATCACTGTATCTTCCACCACGTCATGGAGAATGCCCGCCACGATAGTCTCCTTATCCATCTCCAGATCCGCCAGGATGATGGCTACGCAAAGAGGATGGATGATGTAGGGCTCCCCGGATTTTCTCCGCTGATCCTTGTGGGCCTCCGCCGCTATATTGTAGGCCTTCTCGATCATATGGATATCATCGGAGGGATGATACCGGCGTACCCCCGCAATCAGCTCGTTGTACAAAACCTCCGGGCTGGTAAAGTCCTCCATGGCTTTGACACTCTTTTCCACCTCATGAATATTCCGATTTTTATCTACTGCCTCTATTCTCTGGCCACTCATACTCTCACTCCGTTACCTGTTTGTACTGCCTTCATTTCCCCTCGTAACAGATGACGCTCTCCACATCATATCCCGCCAGCTTCTCCCTGCCCTTGAGGCCCGCCAGCTCCATCAAAAACACGATCTTCACGACTTTGCCGCCCAGCTCCTCGACCAGGTGAACCGCCGCTTCCACCGTACCGCCTGTGGCGATCAGGTCATCCACGATCACAACCCGCTGGCCCGGCCTCACGGCATCCTTATGCATCTCAATGGTCGCGCTGCCGTACTCCAGCTCATAGCTGGCTTCCACGGTCTCACAGGGCAGCTTGCCCTTCTTGCGGATCGGGATGAAAGGGACATGCAGGTTGTATGCCAGCGGCATACCGAAAATAAATCCCCTGGATTCCAGTCCCACGATCAGATCCGGCTGCAGGTCACCGATCTTTTCCTGGAGGGAATCGATGGCCAGACGCAGACCGTCCGCGTCCTGCAGCACGCTGGTCACATCCCGGAAAATAATGCCCGGCTCCGGAAAATCCGGGATACTTCTCACATACTCTTCAATCTTTTTCATCTCTACCTCCTGTAGCTCCCTCTATGACGGCGCGGATCCCCCTCCCTGCCGCCATTTCCCATGGGACAGGCCAAAGATACCGGACCGCCTGTTTTCCGTTCATTTTCTGTAGGATTCAGTATAGCATTTTCACTATTTTTTGACAAGTTTTTGGGTCGGTATTACATATAAATTCTACACGCGCAGCCGCCTCAACAATATCCGGTAATACGGATTTCCAGCGAGGTCTTGCCTCTGTATGTATTTAACTGCGGGTAATACAGAATAGAAAATTCCTCCCGCCCTTTAAGCCACCGGTCAAATTCCTCGACCTCTCCGAAGAAAACGCCCTCGGCCTTCACACCTTCCGGCGTCATAAGCTCCAGCCGCATCACATTTCTATTCTTCCCAACTATGCGGGTTTTCAACGCCCGAAGGCCCTTTTGGGCAAAGACCGGCCTGGGATTGCTTCTGCCAAAAGGCTCCAGCAGCTTAAATTCTTCCACCAGGCCCGGGTACACATAGGAGACCGGCATCGCCACATCGATATGTACCTTTTCCGTCAGCATCTCCTCCGTGAGGCCACATTTTTCATTCAGCATCCTGCGCAGGGGCTCCACGTTTTCTTTCTGCAGAGACAGTCCCGCTGCCATGGGATGGCCGCCGAATTTATCCAGCAGGCCGCCGCACTCCACCAGTTTCTCAAACATGGAGTATTCCTCGATGGAACGGCCCGACCCCTTGACTCCCCCGGCGCTGTCGGTCAGCACGAACACTGGCCGGTAATATGCTTCCCGGATGCGTCCGGCAATGATGCCGGCAATGCTCTCGTGGCAATCCGGCAGGTAGATTACCAGCACCCTGTCATTTTTAAGAGACGTGGCCTCCACCTGGTATTTCGCCAGACGCACTCCCTGCTCGGTCATGGCCTTTCGGCTGCCGTTGAGCTGCACCAGCTCTTCGGCTATGGCAGCTGCCTCGCCCTGATCCCTCTCTGTCAAAAGTTTCAGGGCCAGTTTTGCCGTGTACAGCCGCCCGCTGGCATTCAGACAGGGACCCAGGATAAAGCCGACATGGTAGGCCATGATCTGGGCCGGCTCCAGCCCATTGGCCGCGATCAGCGCCAGAAGCCCCGTATTTTCCGTGGCCCGCAGCCGTTTCAGCCCCTCCTTGACGATGATGCGGTTCTCATCCACCAGCTCCATCACGTCTGTCACCGTGGCGATGGCTGCAAAGGGCAGATATTCTTCCGTAAAGTCCTCCCCCGTCATCTTCCTGCCCAGAGCGATGGCCAGCTTGTAGGCCACCCCGGCGCCGCACAACCCCTTGAAGGGATAGGGACAGCCCTCCTGATGGGGATTGATCACCGCATCGGCGGGGGGCAGGAGCTGGCGGCGCCCCTGTTCCGTCTCCTCATAGGGCGTCTCGTGGTGATCCGTTACGATCACCGTCATCCCCAGCTCCTTCGCAAGGGCCACCTGGGCAGCGGCGGCAATGCCGTTATCGCAGGTCAGGATCGTGTCCATGCCGTCTCCGTGGGCCTCACGCACCAAAGATTCATTGATGCCGTAACCGTCCGTAATCCGGTCGGGAATCCGAACGTCCACCTGTCCGCCCAGCCGCTCCAGGCAATCCTGCAGGATGTAGGAAGACATAATGCCGTCCCCGTCGTAATCACCGATGACGCGGATGCTTTTTCCGTCCCTGAGCTTCTTCTCCAGAATATCCAGAGCCTCCGCCATTCCCTTCATACATCGGCCGTCATAGAGCTGCCCCAGGCCTCCGTTCAGATACCGCTCCATCTCCTCCAGGCTGGTGAGATCCCGGTTCCTGAGAATCCTGGCCGTCACCGGATCAATATGGAAATGAGCCGCAATCTTCTGAAAATCCGCCCGTTTGGCCGTAACTACCCAC
>DPJQ01000201.1:8103-12254 GCA_003542935.1 Lachnospiraceae bacterium
ACCGTAACTACCCACTTTTTCATTGTTTCCTCCAAAATGCAGAACGCCTGCCGCCGGCGTTTTTTTGCATACCGCGGTATAGAAAAATAAACTGCCGCGAAAAGGGACGGCTCCCCTCTGCGGCAGTCTTCGTATTATCTTATTTTTTCTTCCTGTTATTTGTAACCGGCTCCGCCTTCTTTCCGTAAGAAGTCATGACATACCACAGAGAACCGGTAATGCACACCGAAGAGTAAGCACCGCAGATGATACCGGCCATAATCGGCAGGGCAAACTCGCGGATCGAAGACACACCCATCACCCACAGTACCGCCACCATCACAAAGGTAGTCAGCGAGGTGTAGATACTCCTGGTCAGCGTCTGGGTAATACTGTCATTGACCACCACAGCCAGGTCCTTTTTGCCTGCACCGACCATATTCTCACGGATACGGTCAAAGATAACGATGGTGGCGTTGATGGAATAACCCACGATGGTCAGCATACAGGCAATAAAAGTGTTGCCCACGGACACACGGCTGACAGCGTAGAAGCCCAGCACCACCAGCACATCATGGAGCAGCGCGATAACCGCGCTGGATGCGAAACGAATATTTTTAAACCGGAACCAGATGTACAGCAGCATGAAAATCGCTGCCACGATCACGGCCACAATGGCGTCCCGGCGCATCTCATTACTGACCGTGGCGGAGATATTCTGGGCCGATATGCCCTCTTTGGCCACACCGAAATTCTCCATCATTGTGCTCTCCATCCGCTCGCGCTCATCTACATTCAGCACTCTGGTCTTGATTGTGACATCGTTGCTGCCCATCACCTTTACGCAGGTCACGTCGGCGTCTCCGGTGATCTTCTCCACCAGCGGTTCCACCTCACTCTCCAGGCGCTCCATGGACATATCTTCGTTGAAACTCACCGTCGTAGATGTACCTCCCACGAACTCAAGGCTGAAATTCAGCGTGTTGCCCGTGGCTGCCTTGCCCACGGCCATACCGACCACGGGAACTCCGATGGCCAGAATCAGAGAGATCGTAAAAAACAGTTTCTTCTTGCCCACAAAATCAATACTGGGCCGTTCCACCGTCTTGCCGTACCATTTCTCATCCCGGAAGCCCACGGCATAGAGTGCGTTGACGATCAGCCTGGACACCACCAGGGCTGTGAACATGGATAATACAATACCAAGGGCCAGTGTCATGGCAAACCCCTGGACGCTTCCCGTTCCGAGCACACCCAGCACCGCCGCCGCAATCAGAGTGGTGATATTGCCGTCAAAAATGGCGGAAAAGGCTTTTTTGAAACCGGAAGTAATGGCTCCCCGCACCGATTTGCCCGCGCCGATCTCCTCACGGATACGGGCATAGATGATCACATTGGCGTCCACGGCCATACCGATAGACAGGATGATACCGGCAATACCGGGTAATGTCAATGTCAGGTCAAAGGCATTTAGCATCACAAGCTCCAGCCCCGTATAAATGATCAGGGCCAGACTGGCCACAAAACCGGGCAAAGCATACACGACGATCATAAAGATCATCACCAGCACCAGGCCGATGGCACCCGCCGTCAGGCTGGTCTTGATTGCGTTGCTTCCCAGGGTGGCGCCCACCACGCTGGAGCTGATCTCATGGAGCTCCAGAGTCAGGGAACCGATACGCAGCGTGGTAGCCAGCCTCTGAGCCGCCTCCACACTCTCCATGTTGCTGATGACGGCGTGGCCGTTGGTGATCACTGCCTTCACGCTGGGCACACTGACAAATTCGCCGTCATAATAAATACCGATGGTCTGTTTATTATCGTAAGCATACTGGGTCGCATCCGCAAATGCCTTGGCGCCCTCACTGTCAAACTCCAGATCTGTCACATACCCATTATTTCCCGTATTATCCTGATCCACACCGCCCTGGGCATCCACCACGGAGGATCCCTCCAGTACAATGGAGCCTTTCTCTTTGAGCTCATCGATGGTGTAATTCAACACATAGTTGCCCACAGAGCCGTCATAGGTGTAGTTCTCGTTGCCGTCATCGTCGGTCTGTTTGATGAAATACAGTGAACCGGGGGTGCCCAGCTCTTCCAGAATTTTGTTGGCGTCGGACACACCAGGAATCTCCACTGCGATGCGGTTCGTACCCTGCTGGTAGACCTTCGCTTCCTCACTGTACGTCATAACACGCTGCTGCAGCTTGTAGATCGTGTCCGACATATCCGAGGCGGAGGGCAGATCCTGATCCGCCTCATAGGTGATACTGACGCCACCGGCCAGATCCAGTCCTGTGATAATGTTCCTTGCCGATCCTGTTCCCGTCGGTCCCCAGCCCACCGCAGCCGTAAAACTCAGCAGGGCAATGACCAGAACGCTCAGGATCAGAACGGCGATTCCCTGATTTTTCTTCATGGTAATTTCCTCATCTCCTACATATAATATTTATTTACCGTATCCCGGCATCACTCCGCCAGGGCGGCTTTTATCATCAATGCACACTCCACGCGTTTCCGCTGGAGCCTGCAGCCGATATCGTACACTCCGCCTATGCTTCCGGTAAAATTCCAGGCGTTGGCCGCACAGCCTCCGCTGCAATAAAACCGGGCAAAACATTTTTTACATTCCTCCTTGGCATAGACGTTGCAGCCCTTGAACCGCTCCACCAGATCGGTGCGGGTCACACCCTCGTCCACATTGCCCAGGCAAAATCCGTCGGTGCCCACAAACTGATGGCAGGGATACAGATCTCCCCAGGGCGTCACGGCCAGATACTCGCTGCCCGAGCCGCAGCCGGACAGACGTTTGTACACACAGGGACCCCCGGTCAGATCAATCATAAAATGGAAGAAAGTAAAACCTCTGCCCTCCCGCTCCCGGCGGATCATCTCCCTTGCCAGGATATCATACTGCTCACAGATCTCGGGCACATCCTCATCCCGGATAGCGTAATCGGCCTCCGGCGGGGCCACCACCGGCTCAACGGATATCTGTTTAAATCCCATATCCGCCAGACTCAGCACATCTGCGGCAAAATCCAGATTATAGTGGGTAAAGGTTCCCCGGACATAATAGTTTTCCTGATTCCGGCTGTCGGCAAAAGCTTTAAACTTCGGCATGATCAGATCATAGCTGCCTTTCCCGTTCCGGAAGGGCCTCATGAAATCATGAACCTCTTTCCGCCCGTCCACACTCAGCACCACGTTGCCAAACTCTCTGTTTGCAAAATCCATGATCTCTTCATTTAAAAGCACACCGTTGGTAGTCAAGGTAAAACGGAAATTCTTGTCGTACAGCCTTTCCTGTTCCCGGCCATATGCTACCAGATCCCTGACCACCTGCCAGTTCATCGTGGGCTCGCCACCGAAAAAGTCCACTTCCAGGTTTCTTCTGGAGCCGGAATTTGCGATCAGAAAATCCAGTGCCTTTTTTCCCACCTCAAAAGACATCAGCTCCCGTTTCCCGTGGTATTCCCCTTCCTCCGCAAAACAGTAGCGGCAAGCCAGATTGCAGTCGTGGGCAATATGCAGGCACAGAGCTTTGACCACCGTGGGACGGCCGGTGAAATGTTCGATCGCGTTTTCATAAATATCCTCGGTAAAGAGCATACCCTGTTTTTTCAGTTCCAGACATTCCTCCCAGGCGCTTTCGATCTCTTCCCGGGGGTAACGGCCTTCCAGCTTTGCCTGCACTATGTCAAGGTCATCTCCCTGGTCCATACAGTCTACCACGTCGTAAACCACCGCGTCCACCACATGAACCGAACCGCTGTTAACGTCCAAAACGATCGGAATATCATTATTGATATACTGGTGTATCACACAATTTCTCCCTCAGCAAAAAGAATAGCAGCGGCAAAAAAGCACCGCTGCTCGACGTACAGGATACAGCAAGATTACCGTTTCTGTTCGCAGGTCTGGTTGCCTACGGTACAGGATGTCTTGCAAGCGGACTGGCAAGAAGTCTGACATTCCCCGCACCCACCTTTTTTTACTGTATTCTGCAAATTTTTTGTATTCAAAGTCTTAATGTGTTTCATCCTAATTTCCTCCCGTGATAAATTCTTTGGCTATTATAGCATAGGGATTCTGCTTTTTAAAGCCTTTTTTTCAACGTTTCACATTTTGTTTTGGTATTCATGCCCAATGTCATTTACTTAAGCCGT
>DPJQ01000229.1 GCA_003542935.1 Lachnospiraceae bacterium
AAAGCCGCCGTCAATGCCGATCTCTCCGAATTCGTTCTCAATCAGAACCACCTGCTCGCCCTTATAAGCGTCCGCCAGCAGCTTTTTGATCAGCGTAGTCTTGCCCGCTCCGAGAAACCCCGATATGATGTCTATCTTTGTCATAATAGTCTGTCCTCCTCTATTACTTTATTATTTCCAACAAATATCCGGTACTATACCGCCTTCCGCTTCCAGCGTCCCCTGGCGTAAAATGCCGCCGTGATCACCGCGCCGATCACCCAGGAAAGCAGCAGCGACCAAAACAGACATTCCTGCCGCCCGTTGGGCAGCTTGGGTGTCCTGGTCAGATAACACATTCCATAGGCCAGAGGCACACGCAGAATCACCGTCTGGAAAATAGAGATCCACATAGGCGTCATAGTATCGCCGGCCCCCCGCATCACGCCGGACAGGCTCTGCAGCACCGCCATGGCGATGTAGCCCACGGCCAGTATCCGCATCATATCCATGCTGAGCTCCACCAGCTCGTCCGTATTGGTAAATATGCCCATCAACGGCCGTCCAAATACCAGGATCAGCCCGGTAATCACCGCGGAAATACCGATGGCCAGCGCCGTCCCCTGTTTCGCGCCCTGGCTGACCCGGTCATAGGAACCGGCCCCCACATTCTGGCCCGCATAGGTGGTCATGGCCGTACCAAAGGAAAAATTCGGCAGCATGGCAAAACTGTCCACCCGCATGACAATCACATTGGCCGCGATAAACTGTTCGCCGAAACTATTGGTCAGTGACTGGACAATGATCATCGACATGGATATGATCGCCTGGGTTACACCCGCCGGAAGCCCCAGCCGGATAATATTCATGGCATACATACGGTTCCAACGGATATAGCGCAGCTTCATATCAAACAGATCCTTCAGCCTGCACAGCCTGCGCACGCACAGCAATCCCGATATGGCCTGGGCAATCACCGTCGCCAGGGCCACACCGGCCACCCCCATGCCAAAGTTTACCACAAACACCAGATCCAACACAATATTTAACAGGCTGGCCACGATCAGATAAACCAATGCCGATACCGAATCCCCCAGCCCCCGCAGGACGCCGCTTAATATATTGTAGAAAGCCATCCCGCCGGCCCCTATAAACAGAATATGCAGATACTGGGTGCACCAGTCCAGAATACTGTCCGGCGTACGCAAAAGCACCAGCAGAGGCCGCGTCATGGCCGTCCCCACCACCATGACAAATACCGAAGCGATAAAAGTCAGAACGATACAGTTTCCTATTGTATGGGACAGAGCCTCCCTGTCCCTGGCTCCGAAATACTGGGACACCTTGATACTTGCCCCCATACTGATACCGATATACAGGACGATCAGCAGATTTAAGATCGGCCCCGCGCTGCCCACAGCCGCCAGGGCATTGTCCCCCACATATTTTCCCACCACCACACTGTCCACCGTATTGTAGAGCTGCTGGGCGATATTCCCCAACAGCATGGGCACGGTAAACAACAATATTTTTTCCCAGGGAGCCCCCAGCGTCATATCCACCGGCGCGAATAATTTCTTCAGTACTTCCATCATCTCCTCCTTGTAGCATTCCCTCAATTATTTCTTTTTAGATAGCTGCATTGTATGATTCTACCACTTCCTTTTAAAATTCTCCACTGTTTCCTGAAAAAAGGGATAAAAAGATAACCATTCTGCCGAAGGCAGAACGGTTACAAAAAAGAGGCCCCGCAAACCAGGGCCCCGCAGATTTCTTACAATTTAGAATAACCGAAGCTGTTGACCAGCGCATCCAGCGGCACTTTGTCACGGCACAGCGGGCACTCGCTGGGCTTGTAGGACTGGTACGAAACATCCGACGCGCGGAACGCCGCGCTGATCTCCACACCGCCCACCACGGAAATGGCGCTGAATATGGCGGATACGCCGCTGATGATCCCATCATAGTAACGGATACACCCCAGAGATGTGTCCAGCGTATGACCGGTGGTCACGGAGCCGGTCAGTACGAGGATGTGTTTATTCCGGATCGTCCTCTGCAGATTATCGCGGAAGATGATCTGTCCGGCCCCCGCCATACTATGCTCCGGCGACACCACATAGAGGGTGCGGTGGGCATTGTAGGAGAGGATTCCCGATTTTGTGAGCTCCTCCGCCAGGTAGGTGCCGATGACCTCGGTGCCGTCCAGGCAGACGATGGTGTCCACCGGTGTGGTGATCTCATACCGCTTCGCCAGAATAGCCGCCAGGCCCCTGGCCTCTGTACAGCGGGTTTTCAGGGTCGTGATATCCATGTAGTTGGTAATGTGGGACTGTGGTGTGGCAAAATGTCCCGGAATCATCCGAAGCTGTACGCCCGGGTCCATCTGTGACCTGATCTTTATTGCTTTTCTTTCCATAAGTCAAATCTCCTTTCGTCCGCTCCTGCACGATTTTCCGCGTCATCTCCCGCATTTTCCCCAAAAAACACGAAAAATGTCCGCAGCCCGTGCAAAATATATAAAAATTATAGCACGTCCCTCACAGAAACACAATTTCTAATTGTTATGTTTGTAACAAAAACCAATACATCCGCATTTTTATTTGTGCAACTATACTCTGGCAGACAAAACCGGCCACTTCTGGTCTTTGTCGCTGAGACACAAGGGCGTCCCATCCTCCAGACAATATCCTTCGGCGCCCGCCGAGCCCGCATATGTCCCGGTGACCCGGGGCCACTCGATGCCGATCCCCGGATCGTTCCAGGCCAGGCCGCCCTCGTCCCCCGGGTGATAGAAATCCGTAACTTTGTAACAAAATTCCGCTTCATCGCTGAGAACCAGGAAACCGTGGGCAAATCCCTCGGAGATATAGAACTGCTTCTTATTTTCCTCCGTCAGCACCACCCCATACCATTTCCCATAGGTAGCACTGCCATCACGCAGATCCACGGCCACATCGAACACCGTTCCCCGGATCACCCGCACCAGCTTCCCCTGGGGATACTGTTTCTGAAAATGAAGCCCCCGCAGCACACCCTTTACCGACATGCTCTGGTTATCCTGGACAAACCGCAGATCCAGCCCCGCCTCCCGCATATCGTTTAAATTGTACGTCTCCATAAAATACCCGCGGCTGTCGCCGTGCACCGTCGGCGTGATCTCATACAACCCCTCAATCGGTGCCTTGACCACTTTAATCTGACCCATCTTTAACTCCTTTCTCCGCCGCCTGCTGCGGCCGCCTGTTTTCCCGTCCCTGCTCAGTCCGTTCTGCTGTTTACATTTTTTCGCTCCTCCAGATACCGCCCCAGGGCATCCTGCCAGGGAGGCAGCGGAGTGAATCCCGTTTTTTCCAGCTTGCTGTTATCCAGCCTGCTGTTAAAAGGCCGGGCCGCCTTTGACGGCCCATACTGCTCCGTGGTGACGGGGATCACCTTCGCCCCGCAACCGGCCTGACGGTATATCTCACGGGTAAACTCATACCAGCTGATATAGCCGCCCCCACTGGTGGCATGATAATACCCGTAACGTTCTGTCTGAATCATATCCGCCAGCAGACGGGCCAGATCCCGGGTATAGGTAGGCGTGCCGATCTGATCACAAACCACCCGGACAAAACCGTTTTTTTCTCCCGCTCCCAGGATCGTATCGACAAAATTTTTCCCGCCGGGGCCGAACACCCAGGCAGTACGGACGATGAAATACTGATCCAGGATCTTACTGACGGCCTGCTCGCCGGCCAGTTTTGACCGGCCATAGACACTTAATGGGCGGTAGGATTTACAGTCCGCCGGCCAGGGCTCCGTACCCCGGCCGTCAAACACATAGTCGGTGCTGATATAGACCATCCTGCTGCCCGCCGCTCTACAGGCCAGGGCAATGTTTTCCGTGCCCTCCACATTGACGGCCCATACCTGTTCGGCATTCTCCTCCGCCAGATCCACCGCCGTCCATGCCGCGCAGTGTACCACTGCCTCCGGCCGGTTCTCCGTGACTGCCGCCATGGCGGACTGTGGATCCGTAATATCCAGTTGTATACAGGACGGTATGTCCGCCGGGGCACGGACGGTTCCGACAGCCTCATGGCCCCGTTTCTTCAATTCCTCCATCATAGCCCGTCCCAGCTGTCCGGCCGCGCCCGTAACAAGTACTTTCATCAAACTCTCTCCCGCCTGGCACTGTTTTTCTGCACATTATTATAGGGGAAAACCCCCTGAAATTCAACGCAGAATTTCAGGGGGTAAATACCTGAGTATGTAACTGAAAAATCAGTCATCCAGCCCGTAGGCGACCAGCGAATCTCCTTTTCTCACGGCGAGGCCCCCGGTATAATAAAGTACTACACCGTCGCCCTCCGCATAAAACTCCTGCACCACGTTTCCAAACATATCTTCCAGCCGTCCCAGCAGCTGTCCTTTAGCCACCCGGTCGTTTTCCCTGACCGCCGGATACCAGAGCCCCGCCCTCTCACTCTCCAGATAGACGACATGTTCATAGACCCTGGGCTCGTGGTCTGCCTCCGGCTCCGAGGATTCATACATGCCCAGATGCCGCAGCAGCAGATAAATATTTCTCTTATGCCCCGCCACCCACTCATCCCGGCAAAAACCGCCGTAGCCGCGCTCCAGAAGTAGCCCCGGCACATCATGATGTACCGCCGCATAACTGTATTCCCCTCTGTCCGCCCCGGACGCGATGAGATAGGGTACATCCAGCGCTTTGGCCGCCGCCAGGGAGGCTTCCCTCACCTTCTCCGCTTCCGGAAAAAACAGGCAGGGCGTCAGCGGCTCGTTCACGCTGCCCCCGTGCAGATCCAGCAGAAAATCCGTTTCCGGAAAGATCTCTTTCACAAACCAGTCCGCCAGCCGTTCGCCCACGGTTCCCCCCGGCCGTCCCGGATAGTCGCTGTTCAGGTTGAATCCGTCCTCCGGCAGCGTCCTCCAGTGCTGTCTCCAAAATCCGCTGGTATTCACACAGTGCATCAGCAGCAGATTCCCTTTCAGTTTCCCGGGAGCAATCTCCCGCGCTGCCTGTATGACTGCCGGTGTCCCGTTGTACTCACCCGCATGGATCTGGGCTGTCACCACCAGGGTTTTCCCCGGCTCTTTTCCGCAGATCAGCGTCGCGGGAAGTTCATAATCCATTCCGTCCGGTTTCAACATCAGCTGCCTCTTTTCCCCCGGTTCCAGTTCCTGCCCACATATTTTCCACATATCTTTCTCCTTCATCCATCGTCCCGTAACAATCCGGTGTACCGGCCGGATTATATCCGCTGATTCCATGGGGCCATATGCATCGGTACACCGGCCTCCGGCCGGACTGCTACGGCAGCCTGTCTATTCCCTGTATAAAATCCGGATGGAATTTAAAAGGCACAGCACGGATACTCCGGTATCCGCAAATACCGCCACCCACATATTGGCAAATCCAAACAGTCCCGCCGCCATGACAATGGCCTTTATGGCCAGCGCAAAATACACATTCTGCCAGGAGATCCTGGCGGTGGCCCGGGCAATGTCGATGGCCTGGGGAATCGCCGCCATCTCGGATGTCATAAATACCACATCCGCCGCCTCGATGGCCGCGTCTGCGCCGCTGCCCATGGCCGCACCCACATCGGCGCCGGCCAGCACCGGAGCGTCGTTGATACCGTCGCCGACAAACATGACGCTGCCATGCTTCTGACGGATCTTCTGCAGTTCGTTAAACTTGTCCTCCGGCAGTAACTTGGCGTGTACCTCGTCGATGCCTGCCTCCGCGGCAACGGCCCTGGCGCTGTCCTCGGCATCTCCGGTCAGCATGGCCGTGATAATGCCGTATTTCTTTGTCCTCGCGATGGCGTCCACCGCATCCGGTTTAATAGTATCAGCGATCACAATGTGGCCCACGAATGTTCCGTTCAGCGCCGTCAGCACTTCTGTGCCAAACTGCTCTTTTTTATAACCGGACAAATCCACGCCGTTGGCATCCATCAGTTTGCGGTTGCCGCAGAGAACCACGCCTCTGCTGATCTCGGCTCGGATACCGTGGCCGGCGATCTCCTCCACCCTGGAAGGACGCTCAATTTCCAGGTGCTTTTCCTTTGCCGCCTCCACGATACTGCTGCCGATGGGATGGGTGGAGGACAGCTCGCAGCCGGCGCTGAGGGCCAGCAGTTCCTCCGGCGTCATCGTTTCATCGGCGCAGACCGCGCTTTGTACCACAAAATTTCCTTTTGTGATGGTTCCCGTCTTATCCATGACTACGGCTTTTACATTTTTTAACGATTCAATAGCCACGCCGCCTTTAAACAGGATATTCTTCTTCGAGGCCGCGCCGATCCCCGAGAAAAATGCCAGGGGCACGGAGAGAACCAGGGCGCAGGGACAGCTGATGACCAGAAATGTCAGCGCTGTCAGAACGGAAGCCGTTCCCGACGTTCCGTAAACCACCCCGACGGCTCCCGCGTAATCCGCATCCACAAAGAAATGCCAGTTCGGAATCACAAAGGGCAGCACCACAGCCACCACGGCGGCAAACAGGACGACAAAGGGCGTATATACCCTGGCAAAACGGGTAATAAATTTATCAATATTGGGCTTGCTGGCCGCCGCGTTTTCCACGGAATCCAGAATACGGGTGACCATGGATTCCTCCAGCACCTTTTCTACCCGGATCTTGATCTGTCCGGAGGTATTGACGCAGCCGGAGCTTACCAGATCGCCCACGCCGGCTTTTACCGGCACCGGCTCCCCTGTGATCGCAGAGGTGTCCAGCCGGGTCTCCCCCTCGATCACAACGCCGTCCAGGGGGACGCGGTCGCCCGGGCGCACCAGAACGATATCGCCGACCACGGCTTCCTCCGCGTCCATGACGCGCACTTCGTCTCCCACCACCAGGTTGACCACCTCCGGGCGCAGATCCACCGCGTCCATGATCTGGGAACGGCTCTGCTCTGTGGCCCGGTCTTCAAAATACTCACCGATGCGGTAAAACAGCATGACGCCCACCGCCTCCGGGAACTCGCGGATCGCAAAGGCGCCCAGCGTGGCAATGCACATCAGAAAATTCTCGTCAAACACCTGGCCCTTTTTGATATTCCTGAGAGCGGTCATGAGAACTTTGCCGCCCAGGATCAGGTAGGAAACGACAAACAGCGGCAGCAGCCTCAGATCCGACTCTTCCAGGCCGCCGATATGGATCATCAGGAATCCGATCAAAAACAGGACGGCGCCGACCCCGATCGTGAGCAGCGGTCTATATTTTTCCGGAACGGCTGATTTCTCTTCTTTCTTTTTGTCTTCTTTCTTGATTTCTTCCTTCGGAATAACCGTGATGCCGTCCTCCATCCCGTCAATGGCTTTCTGGATCGATGGGATCAGCACATCGGGGCGGCCCGCGGAAAGACGCATCTGTTTGTTGGCGTAAGTGATGGACACATCATCCACCCCGTCCATGGTTTTGATCTTTCTCTCGATCTTTGCCGCACAGTTGGGGCAGTCCAGCCCCTCCAGAACGTAAACTTTTGTCTTTGAAACGGTTGTACTCGCTTTTCTGTTCCTGGGGACCAGGGTAATACCGTCTTCGATGGCATCGATCGCCGCCTGCATTTTCTCCATCAGGCCGGTATGGTCCGGCGCCGATACACGAAGCTGCTTTGTGGCATAGGCCACAGAGGCGTATTCCACCTCCGGCATCTGACGGATCTTTGCCTCCACCTTCGCGGCACAGTTGGCGCAGTCTAAGCCCTCCAGAATATAAACCCGTTTCTCCATCTTTTCATCCGGCATGACGCAGTTGCATTTCGCCAGGGATTCGCCGCACACATCGCAATATTCCACATGGGGGTTGCAGATCTCGCAGTCACAATCCTCCGGATGGCCTTCTGTGTGATGATGCTCTGTGACAAAATGGGTGTGCGAGCGTGTGGATACATCCTGTGGGCCATGGTCATGGCCGCACCCGCAACCGTCACCATGGTCATGATGATCGTGATCATGGTGATCGTGATCATGGTGGTCATGATCATGATGATCGTGGTGGTCGTGGTGGTCATGATCATGGTGATCGTGGTGATGATTGTAATGGTCATAATCATGGTGGTCGTGGTGGTCGTGATCATGGTGGTCATGATCATGGTGATCGTGATGGTCGTGATCATGGTGGTCGTGGTGGTCGTGATCATGATGATGATCATGGTCATGACTGTGTTTATGGTCATGCATGATAATATCCTCCTGCATATCTGTTTGTTCTTATTCTCGTCTGCTTTCCGCCTCTTCATACGTCCAGGCTTCCGTGAGCGCCTTCAGCTTCTCAAAACCGGCTGTCTCATCGTACGCTTTCATAACAGAACCCAAATCCTCATAATTGTAGGCGTTTACATAGATCCCGGTCGCCAGCGCGTACCTGGCATTATATTCCGCTTTGTTTCTGGAGATCCAGTACCCCTGCGTCATCCGGAACGCTTTTCCGTTTTCACGGAATTCCCCGGCATGGCCGGTAACCGCATTATACATAGCGGCAAAGGACGGGCCGATGATGGAGCTGTATTTACCCGCGACATAGCATAAAGTCCCGTCTTCAAACAACTCCTTATTGGTCATGCTGTAGCAGTCCACCACGCCCTGTTTTACACGCTCTTCTTTCAGGACATCCACCATGCTGTACATGGAAAACATGGAAAGGGCGAAATCATAATCACCGTTCTTCAGTTCCTCCCGGACTCCCTTTTCCACCTCTTCCCTTGTGGTATAACCCGGATAAACGGTCAGGGAAATTCCGCCGGGGGACAGCCTTACCGGCTCCTGGGTAACCGCCAGCTCCTCAACATCCGATCCAAGGTCTCCGAAATGCTCCGCAAAAACTTCCAGCGCCCCCACGGAGCGGAGCCGGTGCATCTCGTTTCCAATTGCGGCGCCGCCCGTAAACAAAATATAGGAATCCCCATCCATCTCACTGATAAAATATTCCGCCATGTCCGCTCCGGTCTGCCGTTCGATCTCGCTCCCGGGCCCCGTCACACCCAGGAAATACGGATTGTCCTCCACAGACGCATACGCGTCCTCCGGCACGGTGCCGGAAGCCATCATATAATAGACCCCCTGGGACTCACAATAGGCTACTTCCTCCCCCAGGTCATACGAGATAAAAGACAGGATTCCTTCCGCGCCCTTGGCGCAGGCCTCCTGTAGAAACGCCATCTCATCTTCCGCGCTGCGGATCGCATAGGAATAACAGAATTCCACCTCCGGAAAACATTCTTTAATGTAGTCTGTCAAATATTCGCGGAATGCGATCACTTCGTCATCCATAACGTCATAGACCGCTACCCCGATCTTATGTACGGCAGCCGGATCATCTGCAGATACAGAGCCGCTTCCCTCCCGGACGTCCGCCCCCGCGCCCGTTTCGGACGGAACATTTTGGCAGCCTCCCATGCAGAGTATAAGCGCTGCCGCCATCAGGACAGAAATGAACTTTTTCACTGCTTTTTCTCCTCCTTATCAAAGATATGGCAGGCCACTTCATGCCCGGGCCCCAGCCTGGTCAGAGCCGGACGCACCCGTCTGCACACTTCCATGCAGCGCCCGCAGCGGTCCTGGAACGGGCAGCCCGGCGGAACATTCAGAGGGCTTGGCGCCTCACTGTCAATGCTCTCGATCTTTTTAGAAAAATCCATGCTGACATCAAAGACCGCTCCCATCAGCGCCCTCGTATACGGGTGGGCCGCATTTTTATCCAGATTCTCCGCCGGAAGCACCTCCACAATATTCCCCAGATACATCACCGCGATCTGATGGGCAAAAGACTGAATCAGCCCCAGGTCATGGGCAATAAAACCGATCGCAATATTTTTTTCCTTCTGGAGCTTTACTACCAGCTCGATGATGGTCTTCTGCACCGACACATCCAGCGCGCAGGTCGCTTCGTCCATGACGATCAACTCCGGCTCCAGCGCTATCGCCCGGGCGATGGCGATCCTCTGTCTCTGTCCGCCGGACATACTATGGGGAAACCGGTCGGCAAACTCGCCGGGCAGTTCTACCGCGGCCAGATATTTTCGCGCTACCGCATCCTTCTCGGAAGCACGGATCCGCCCGAAATTCATAAGCGGCTCACAGATAATATCACGTATCCTCATTTTGGGGTTAAAAGATCCGCCGGGATCCTGAAAAACCATCTGGATATGCTGCCGCATCTGGCGCAGCTCCTCTCCCTTCAGTTTGGTCAGATCTTTTCCCTTGAAGAGGATCTCCCCTTCGTTTGGAACGTCAAGGCGAACCAGGAAACGCATAAATGTAGACTTCCCGCAGCCGGATTCACCGATCAGCCCCAGTGTTTTCCCCCTGTAAAATTTCAGATTGATATCCTGGCACGCAGTCAGTTCTCTGCCGCCGGAAGCGGGGAAGCGCCGGGTCACATGCCTTGACTCCAAAATCATATCCTTTTCATCAAACATAACGCTTACCTCCCAGGGACGGAACCGCATCCAGAAGCTTCTGGGTGTAATCACTGTGGTTTCCATGGAGAATCGTTTCCCGGTCGCCGCTGTCGGAGACCTCACCGTCTTTCATGACAACAATCCAGTCGGACATATACGCGGCCACTCCCAGGTTATGGGTGACAATAATGATGCCGGTGCCGTATTCATCCCTGAGCTCCATCATCTGACGGACGATCTGCGCCTGCGTCGTCACATCCAAAGCGGATGTCGGTTCATCTGCCAGCAAAAGCTTCGGCCGGAAGGTCATGGCCATGGCAATACCCACACGCTGCCGCATACCTCCGGAAAGCTGGAACGGGTACGACCTCATGATATTGTCACCGCCGGGCAGACGCATACGTTCCAGCATCTCCACTCCCTTTTTCCACGCGTCCCCTTTGCTCATCTTTTCATGGGTGCGGATATACTCCACAAATCCCTCTCCGATCTTCCGAGTCGGATTCAGCATGGCGCCGGAATCCTGAAAGATCATGGAAATATCCGTGCCCCGAAGCCTACGCCACTGATCCGGCGTATTCTGCAGAAGCGACCCTCCATCAAATAAAATATCGCCCTCCGTCACCTTTCCGCCGCCTGCCAGCAGCCCCAGCACCGCACGGATCACCGTCGTCTTGCCGGAACCGGACTCTCCGACCAGAGAAGCTATCTCTCCCGCCTTTAAGGACATGCTGAAATTTTTCACCGTGGGACGGTCCTGATAGGAGATGGTAATATTTTTTATATCTAACATAGGTTCCTCCTTATTCATAGTCACTCATCCCTGACATCCAGAACGTCCCTGAGCGCATCGCCCAGCAAATTAAACACAACAACGACTACAAAGATCGCGGCGCCGGGATAGATCATCAACCAAGGAGCGCTCTGAATAAACGGCCTGCCTTCATTCAGCATCAAACCCCACTCCGGGGTGGGCGCCTTGGCACCGAATCCAAGGAAGGAGAGACCTGCCAGCTCCAGCATCATGCCGCCGATATCCGTGGCGGCCGTGATGATCAGCGTCGGAATCACATTGGGAACCATGTACCGCATCAGAATATACGGTGTCTTGGAGCCGGTGACCACCGCGGCGGCCACATAGTCCCGGTTCCGTATCTTCAGAACGAGGCTCCTCGCAAGCCTGGCATACTTCGTCCAGCTCACCAGCGCCACGGCAATGACCGCGTTCCGGATACTGGCGCCCAGGATACCGGCGATTGCCATGGCAAAGACCATGTCCGGAAAGGATACCATCATATCGGCAATCCGCATGATGACCGTATCCACCCAGCCTCCGAAATAACCGGACAAAACGCCCAGCGCCGTACCCAATACAAAAATAATAAGCACAACGGAAAAGGCTGCAACCAGGCTGGTACGGGCGCCGTAGATCACACGGGTAAAAATATCGCGCCCCAGCTTATCCGTCCCGAAAAGATGCGCCCCGCCGGGCCTTTGCAGGGCATCCTTCAATACGGATGCCGCGGGATCCACCCCGCCGGTGATCAAGGGCGCGAAAACAGCCGCCAGAATGATCAGAAGGGCGAGAACCGCAAAGAAGCAAAAGGATTTATTCTTTTTCACAAAGTTTTTAAATTTCATAGCCGCTGCCTCCCCTCCCGCATTCTGGGGTCAACATAACTGTAAGAAATATCCACCGCCAGATTGACCAGCATATAGATCAGCGAGATCCACAGGACATAGCCCTGGATCAAAGGATAATCGTAGGCCGTGATGGCAGCAACCGCAAGGCTTCCCATACCGGGATAGGAAAAGATCACTTCCACCACAGCGGTACCGCCAAGCAGGGAACCAAGAGACAGGCCCAGCATGGTGATCAGCGGCAGCAGCGAGTTGGGAAATACATTCATCCACAATATTTTCCATTCCGCCACGCCTCTGGCCATCGCGCCGGTAACGTAATCCTGGTTCAGTTCTTCCAGGATCGCCGTACGGACCTGACGGGTATATTTGGCTGACATGGCAAATGCCAGCGTGACGGAGGGAAGAATCAGGCTCTTTATATCGCCGGCAGACGAAACCACCGGCAGAAGCTGCAGCCTGACGCAGAAAAACAACATCAAAAGCAGGCCGACCCAGAAATTCGGCATGGACACGCCGAAAAATGTGACCCCGCGGAGAGCATAATCCACAACGCTGTTTTTATGGGTTGCCTGAGCCATGCCGACGGGAACCGCCACCAGAAGCATCAGGAACATGGCGGAAATGGACAGCTTCAGAGTCGGCCAGAGCCGATCCATCAAAAGCCCGGCAACCGGTTTATGGTAGGCGTAGGAAGTGCCGAAGTCCCCCCTGAGGCAGTTCTGCAGCCAGCTTACGTACTGCACCAGCATGGGGCGGTTCAGCCCCATGGCTTCTCTGGTCTCCTGAACCACCTCTTCGCTGGGCATCATGCCCGTGGCCGCAAACATTGTGCGCACGGGATCACCGGGCGCCAGATAGGTAATTAAAAACGTCAGAAAACTGATGCCCAGAGCGACAAGGACGATCTGCAGCAGCCGTTTCCCCAATTGCTTTGCATTCAAAGGAATTCCTCCTTAAACCTGTATGCGCCGCATTGGCGCACCACCACGCATGAAAGCCGGGATTGGCGCATTTGGCATCCCTGATTTAAGTTTTCCGCTTCGCGGAAAAGCAGCTTTCATAGTAAACAGATTCTCAAAAACCGTTATGAGCCGGATACCGGATACATGTCGGTGGTAATCCAGTAATAGTCAGCCGTATTGATGGCAGCGCCGCCAACTGTCGCGTTTCTGGAGATCATGGAACTGTTATAATAGCCATGGACAACGGCAGCGGCGTCATCCAAAAGGATCTGCTGCATCTTCTGAATGATCTCACGGCGGGCATCGTCATCAAAGGTAGTCGCCAGTTCATGGAACAGCGCGTCGTATTCTTCATTTTTATATCCACAGTAATCCGCGCCGGAATCAGAACACCAGGCGGCCAGATACTCGGTGGGATCACCGGTGCCCACGGTCGTCCAGTTGGAACCGTTCAAGTCAAAATCACCGGACTGATAGCTGTCCCACTGACGCGCGGAATCGCCGATCTCCAGATCGACGCCGATACCGATCTCCGACAGCTGCGTCTGGATCGCTTCCGCAAAATCATTCAGGCAGCGGTTGGGATACGTGACATAGTGCAGAACTACTTCCTGGCCGTTCAGTTCACGGGTGCCGTCGCCGTTTGTATCCACGATTCCGGCCTCGTCCAGCAGCTTTTTGGCCTCCTCCGGATCATAGGGATCCGGATCGGTCAGATTTTCATAACCATAATCCAGGGTAGACGGCAGTACGGAATAACCGGAGGTGTACAGCCCGCCGGCCGTGACAGAACACATCGTATCATCATCCAACGCCATCAGAACCGCTCTGCGCAGCGTCTTATCGGACAAAAGCTTTCCCTCGGACATATTCATATGGGCAAGACCGGTACGGACGCCGCTGGCGATTGTGACCGTAAAGTTCGGGTCCGCCTGCAGGTCGCGCAGGTCACTGATGTTGGTTACATTTTCTGCCAGATCCAGCTGTCCGGACTGCAGCGCCATGGCTTTGGCGGAGGCATCGCCCATATATATCAGCTCGATCGACTCGAACGGGACCTCTCCGCCCCAGTAGTGCTCGTTGGCCACCATCGTATAGCCGACCTCTTCCCGGAAATTCGTCGCCACATAAGGGCCGGTGCCGATCGCCTCATGCGAATAATCCGTCGTGTGCTCCGTGTCCAGAATGACCATGACCGGATAAGCCAGATTCTTCGTCAGATCCACGTAAGGGGTAACTGTTTTCACCGTCACATTGCCGGAAGCATTGTCCGCAGTGATCTCGGCCTCCTTTTCCAGGAATTTTTCGGGCGCGGAAGAACCGCTGGCTCCCGCCTCAAACAGACGTTCAAAGCTTGCCTTGACAGCCTCGGGGGTCAGATCGCAGCCGTCAGAGAATTTCACGCCGTCCCGGATATGGAATACCCACTCGGTATGCTCCTCGTTGACCGTATGCTCGTCACAGAGCCAGTTAACCACGTTCATGGAATTATCAAACCGGAACAGACACTCGCCGACACCGTAACGGGACACGTTCCAGGCACAGTTGATCTCGGTAGCCGGATCAATCCCGCCGCCGCCGTAATTCTGGATACCGAAGTTCATGGTGCGCCCGCCGGATGCATCCTGTTCTCCCTGATAGGCCTCCTGGTTGACTTCGCTTTCACGGTTCGCCGCCGCTCCCCCTGAGGTTTCCGAAGCTCCCGAAGCGGGTGCGGCTGACGAAGCGTTCCCTGAGCCGCCGCAGCCGGTCATCGCACCGGCAGCCAGCACACACGATAACAATAAAGCCGTACATTTCTGAATCCTTTTCATCTCATCTGTCATCCTTTGCATTTTATATTTGTTCCGTTCCGGCTGTTACATGGCGGCAAGTCTGCATCCGGTCTGCCTCATCTGCAAAATACGTGTCCCCAAACATTAAAAATCGTCCACCGGACGTTTTTGTCGTATGCCCGGCAACGAAAAACCGGCCGTAACACATCGTTACGGCCGGTAAAGAAACACAAAACAGACACCAATAAACGGGCAAAACCGCCCCGGATATTGATGTGGCAAACCAATGAGCTTTCCTATCTTCCGTAAGAATCTCAACTACAAGGAACAAGCAGGTCTCCTGACTTATGCTCAACGCCTGCCGCGCCTTCCCAAAGCGGTCGCTTCAGTGACATACTGCGGCATGCTCACAATCACAGTGACGGGATCGTCTCGGATTTGCACCGACTTCCCTTTGAATCCATTGCTGGAACTTATTCCCACGGCAAAACTGCCAGAATATGAACTTATTTTTATACTACTGCTATTTTAAAAAATTTGTCAACTTTTTTCTTTTATTTCTCCTATTCTAATTTGTTATAGGAAAATCCTCTGTCCTTTCTTCTCCTCATACTTTGGCTGCTGTTTTTACTCTTCCAACCCGCCCAGGATCTGCAGCGGTTCTTTCCTGAGTACCTGACGCATAAACCCAACGGAAATCAATACCTCCGCCAGCATCAGCATGCATCCGGCCAGCGCGGCCATTTCCGCGCCGTTTTTTTGTCCGGCCGCCGTGATTTCCGTTTCTTCCCCATCTCCGGAGTCAATGACGGTATTGCTGAAAGTGGTGTCAAATTCCGTTGTACTTTCCGTGGCTTCCACGGCGCTGCCGGTGGCTGCCCATCCCGCCACGCTCCCCGCCGCCGTGCCTGCTAATGCCAGTACGAACAGTCCGGTGAGGATGGAAAGGGCGCACTGCTTTTTCGTCCGCCCCAGCAGACGTTCCACCGCGATCCGCTCCTGCTGCCCGGTGATGAACAGGTTGGAGAAGAAACACAAGATCATCACTGCCAGCATACATCCGCTGACCAGAAAAATCCCTGCCATCAGTTTCCGGTTCTCAATCCCCGACTGCAATTGGGAATACCCCTTGTCATAGAATTTAATATCCAGCCCTTCCACGCCCTGTTTCTCCCACGCCTCCATGAAATCATCTATGGTCCCGTTTGGGATCCGGAAAGAGGTGTTCCCCTCACTCATAGGTTCAAAACGCGCAATGTTGTCCTCCCATGCATTTTCCGGTATAGAATTCCACGGGACGATCACTTCATGCTTGGCAAGATCATGCTCCCCGCCCGCCAGGACAGACGTGTTCTCATAAATCCCCGCAATCTCGTAATCCTGCTCACAGAAAACAGGATAGACCTTCCCCCTGGCATTTAAAATAGAAGTGAGGAATGAGCCGTCAAACCTTTCCGCAGGCGCATACGCCGCATAATAAAGCGGCAGGGTCAGCGAATCTCCCACCCCTTTCCGTAAAATCCTTGACAGTTCCACAGGAATCAGGCAGACCGGTTTCCCTTCCTTATATTCTTCCTCGGTGATATCCCTTCCCTCGGTAATCTGCGCTTCGTTCCGGTAAAACGGAAGGAGAAGCTCCGTCCCGTCCACCGGCTCCACCGGAACCGTATAAAAATCATACTCCTGTGATTTTGCCAGTTCCAGCCAGCGCTTCCCGCGCTCTGTCTCATAGAACCCTTCCGTAACCTCGTCAAAAGTATTCCAATCCTCTGCTTCTGCCGCCGCGTCGAAAACCCGGTCCCCGTCCATGGTATACTGGCAGGACGCCACGCTGTTGCCGGCCGCATACTCGAATACATACTCTTCCGGTGCGATGTGCTCCACCCACGGGCCATGTACGGGCGAAGACTCATTCAGTTCCATAATATAAGTTTTTCCTTTTTCTACGCGGCGCGGCTCATAGCTTCCGTCGCCGTCACCGTAATGATCGCAGATGTAAACCGTGTCCCCCACATGCAGGCCCCCTCCCAGAACCTTATTCACACGCATGGGAACGGAATGTTCCAGCACATCGGACACCTCCGCTGTCAGTTCCACGACCAGCAGATACCGGTCGCCGCCTCCCCGAACCTTTTCTTCGATCCGCGCCCCGAAGTAGGGCCTCTGCTTTGCCTCCAACATATATCCCGCCCCTTCAAAATCCAGGACGGCATTGGAAATCCATTTTCCCGGCACGCCATGGCGGCGATACACATAGTCCTTTTTATCCGCCTCCCACTGTGCGATTGTTACGACTGATTCGTCCTTTTGGTCCACGGTGCCGACGGTGGTAAAGATATCTTCAAATTCCCGCATCATCTCCGCGTTCATTTTCGAGAGGCCTCCGCCCAATGCCAGCAAAAATGCCGAAACGCCCACCAGCAGGAAAAAGAGGATACTCTTCAGCGGGCTTCGGGACATCTGCTTTATGCTATAATAAAATGTCATTATATACACCTCTTCATAGATTAATTCATCCGCCCGTCCTTCATCCTCATACACACATCCGCCTGACGCGCAATCTCCGGATTATGAGTGACCACGATCACCAGGTAATCCATCTCGTGGGCCATTCTTTTTAATAGCTCCACAATATGTGCTTCGTTTTCCGAGTCCAGATTTCCGGTTGGTTCGTCCGCCAACAGAATTTTTCCCTTGGCAGCCATGGCCCGCGCGATGGCTACACGCTGCTGTTCTCCCCCGCTCATCATTTTCGGATACTGGCCGAGTATCTTTTCCTCCAGCCCCACTTCCTCCAGGCACTCCGCGGCCTGTTTTCTCGCCTCCCGCCGGGAAATCCCCTGTAATTCCAGGGGATACATGACATTTTCCAGGGCGGTCAGGAGGGGGAACAGATGAAACGCCTGATAGACGACGGAAATCTGTTTCCTCCGGCAGGCATCCCTGTCTATTTCGGACAGATTTTCCCCGTTGACCAGGATGACGCCGGACTCCGCGCAGTCCAAACCTGCCAGAAGAGAGAGGAAAGTGGACTTTCCGCTTCCGGATTCCCCCGTGATGGCATACAGTTTCCCGGATTCAAACGTGCAGCTTACCTCTTTCACCGCTTCAATCTTTTGATACTTATTTTGGTAAGAATAACTGACCTCTTTTACCTCGATTCTTTCCATCTCAGTCCCTCTCAATCCCGGCATGACAACACAGCCGCAACACTCATTTTTCCAAACAACCACATAGCCGCCGCTGCCCCCAGCGTATGGCACAACAGGAACAGCCCCCACACCGCCGCCGCGGTGGGAATCCCCGCCGTGCCAAACGCCGCGGAAAGGCCCGCGCCGACGGCGCCGCCTGCCATGGCCAGCAGCATATGCTCCGTAAAAAACAAAACCGTACAGCGTTTTTTGCCCGTTCCCAGCGCGCGCATAATCGCATATTCGCCCCGCCTGCCCTGCAGCAGAAGATGGGGTACAAGGTATCCCGCCAGAAGCACGACCAGAATAATAAACGGAAGGAATGCTTCCAGAAGAGCGATATTTTTTTCCAGCCCCACAGCCGCCTGCATAAAGACATCGTCCTCTATTCTGCACGCGGAACCGATATAGGAGTCTGTCATCTCCGGGACTACGGAACTTAACCCGGCCTTGATCAGATCCTGCTTTAACGCGTTTAACTCCATGGGGTCCGTCACGGTAAACGCAAGGGAGGAAGCAAAATAGACCTTGACGTTTTCTTTGTAAATCTGCTTCACCCGTTCCACAGGGACAACGATCTGCGGAGCCTGCGCCGCACTGTCCTCTGTAATACTCATGCTCCCTACGATCTCCATCTCCTCCGGCATCAGGCTGCTCCGTTCCAGGCCGGGCCCGAAAGGCAGAGGCTGATAGTGTTCCAGCGTGAAGGCAGCCTCGTCCCCTATGTCCAGGCCCTGCTGTCCCAGAAATGTATTTCCTGCGATACATACCTTTCCTCCCTCCAGAAAACGCTCCCAATTCCAGCCGTCCGCCCAACGGATTTCTTCTTCCGTGTAGTCTTCTGTAATCTCCGGGCAATTAACGCCCAAAATCTGTATTTCTGGAGATTGCGGATTACTTTCCGCTCCGTCCCCGGCCCGGGCATCCTCCCCGGTCTCTTTTTCCGGGCCGGGGATCTCTTCTTTGCTGCCCTCGGTCCGGATATGGCCGAGCAGTTCCGCAGTTTCCTCTATCTCCCCTATATAGGGCGACCCATAAACCGTATCCAGAACCTGCTGCCGGACTAACAGCCCGTTTCGCAGAGTCCCGATGGCATTCATGACCGTTGCCCGCACGGGAATCGCTTCTGGAAGTTCCGCGAACTGCTGCCGGGTGCCTGAAAGGCCGCCCAGATAAAAGGCCAGCACAATGACGGTCAGCATACTGATTGCCGCGTTTAAAATGCTTTTGAAGCGATGCCTTTTGATATTGACGCCGATGGCATAGACGCTCTGGAGCAGAATCCTTCTGTGCCCCCTGGCTCGCTCTCTCCCATTCGCGTCCTCCGCCCTGCTGCAGATGATTCTGGTCCGGGTTTCCTCTGTCCCCCCGTCTTTCTCGAATGTACGGGCCGCCGTGTAGGGGACTCCATCCAGCAAAAACTCCGGATACATGCCAGGTTTGACCATATGGAACTTTCTGCCCTGCTCCTTCGCGTAATCCCGCAGCACTTTTTCAAACGTCCCGGCCGTATGCACCGGCAGCTCCGTATAAAAAGAAAACTGCCGTCGGCGTTCCTCCTCCGCTACCTGCTTGTAATCGTCCACAATTTTCGCGAAGATGCTTCCTCCCTTTGCCATGTTCTCCATCCACTCCAGATAGATGTCCACGTCAATAGTTTCTGATTTATCTTTTTGGATACTGGTGCACATCTCTAACGCGGCCTGCAATTGTTTCTGCTGCAGCAGCAGATTTTCCTGCTGTTTCGCAATAGCTTTTTTTAATGGAATATTCCCATTTAACACCTGCCTGATCTCTTTTAAAGGCATGTCCAGCATGCGGAGCATTTTGATCAATTTCAGCCGCCGGACGTCTTCCTCGGAATAATCCCGGTAGGCATTGCCGGTATCCCGGGCGGGCTCTAACAGATTCTGCCGCTCATAATAGCGGATGTTCTGCCTGGTGATTCCGGTTGCTTCTTCTACTTGTTTTGTGTTCAAGCATACACCCCCTTGCTCTGCTTATTTTCGGAACTGTATAAACCGGCGCATACATCGGGACAAGCCAGGCGGACAAAGTTATTTTTACACAATTCCCAACCACAATTTGTATTATGATGTGCTTATCGTAGGGTATATAGCAGGTATACAGTCAAGTATTTTTTGAAATTTGGGTAAAAAAAGCAGAGAACTTATGTCCTCCGCTTTCCATTCATCATCTTACAAAATATAATTGCCGCCACTGTACTCACCGCCGTGGCCGCCAGGCCCGGGCCCACGATGGCTGTGGGATTCACGCTCCCGTATTGGCTCCGATAGGCAATGATATTGATCGGGATCAGCTGCAGGGATGAGATATTGATAAGCAGAAATGTGCACATCTCATCGCTTGCGGTTCCCGCATTCTCCGCCGTCCCCCCAAGCCGGCCCTGCCTCTGTTCCTCATCCAGCCTGCGTAGCTCCTCCATGGCCTTTAATCCCGCCGGTGTCGCTGCCCATCCAAGCCCCAGTACATTGGCGATCATATTTGTCGAAATATATTCCAGTGCCCGGGTCCGTCCTTTAAGCCCCGGCATGAGCCAGAGTAAAAACGGGCGCAGTTTTCCGGCCGCCGCCTGTACCATGCCGGACTCCTCGGCAATCCGCATCAGCCCGTTCCAGAAAGCCACCACCCCGGCGATGGATATACACAGGGAGACCGCCTCCCGGGCCGAGTCAAGGGCCGCGTCGGTAATCTCCGGCATCGTCCCATTAAAAGCGCCATATACAATGCCGATCAGCATCATCACGCACCAGAGTAAATTGAGCATATCTGCCTCTTTTTTATTTCCGTCAAAACAATATATGTGCCCCTTGATCCTGAAAGAACTTCTCCGTTACTCCGGATGTCGGCCTTTTTGCCCCACCAGGTAAGCATATACCTCCCGCCGCGCTATCCCCCGGTCTTTCGCCACCAGTTTCATGGCCTCTTTACCGTCTGTTCCCTGACCTTGATAAAAAGCCATATGTTCCTCAATACTCATCTCCTGCCAAGCCTGCCGGCGGTCGGACTCAATCTCCCGGCGGCTCTTTCCGGCCACCACCAGCACGCATTCCCCCTTTGGTTCCCGGCTCCGGTAATGAGCCAGCGCTTCCCCTAGCGTAGAGCGCAGAAGAGCCTCATGCCGCTTGGTAAGCTCCCGGCATACCGCCGCGGGGCGTTCCTCCCCCAGTACGCCGGCCAGTTCCTCCAGGGTGCGCACCAGCCTGTGGGGCGCTTCATACAAAACCATCGTCCGGGTCTCCCCGGCCAGTTCCTCCAGAACGGCTCTCCGCTCTTTTTTGTCTGCGGGGAGAAAAGCTTCAAAAGCAAAACGCCTTGTGGGCAGCCCGGACATGGTCAGCGCTGTAACGCAGGCCGCAGGCCCCGGCACGGAAGTGACCGGTACCCCCGCCTCCAGGCACATCCGCACCAGTTCCTCACCGGGATCGGAGATGCCCGGTGTACCCGCGTCAGTGATCAATGCCACCGCCGCACCGGCCAGCATTTTTTCCACCAGCTTATGTCCCTTCTCAAACTTATTGTACTCATGATAGCTGGTCATGGGCGTATGGATCTCAAAATGATTCAGCAGCTTAATGCTGTTCCTCGTATCCTCCGCCGCGATCAGATCCGCCTCTTTTAAAATCCTGAGCACCCGAAGGGTGATATCCTCCAGGTTGCCGATGGGGGTTGCGCACAGATATAGTGTTCCCGACATATTTCCCTCCGTTATTCCCTGATGCCATGTTCTTAGTCACCGCCGCTGCCTCACTCTGCCCTCTCATCCGAAACAGATTCATTACCGGGGTTCCACTCCATCCCGTAGATCTCATGGATCTGTCTGCTATACTGCCCCGGTTCGTCATATACAATCAGAGGCCTCTCCACCGTGATCCGGGGCCGTCCCCCTTTCAGCGCTTCTATCAGCACCAGGTTCGGTTCCCTGTCCACATAGGGATAGACGAGCTGCATCCGCTTGGGCTCCAGTCCATATCTCATCAGTGTCCCCATGATCTCTGCCAGCCGGAAAGGCCGATGTACCATATAGAACCGCCCCCTGTCCGTCAGCAGCGCGGCGGTCTGAGACACCACATCCTCCAGCGTACACAGAATCTCATGGCGGGCAATGGCTTTGGCAGGCGCCGTGTTTGTCAGCCCGTGGTCTCCCGTCATATAGGGCGGATTGCAGGTCACAACCGAAAAAGAGGCGGCGCCAAATACAGACACCGCCTCCCGCACATCCCCGGTCACGATGGACACATAGTCGCCGAGATCATTATACATCACACTTTTCCGGGCCGTAGCCGCGCTTCTCTTCTGGATCTCAAGCCCCGTAAAATGCTCCCCCTCTGTTTTCGCTTTCAGAAGAATGGGGATCACGCCGGAGCCGGTGCACAGATCCAGCACCCGCTCGCCCTTTTTTACCCGCGCAAACCAGGAGAGCAGTACCGCATCTATACCATAACAGAAATCCCGCGTCTGTTGGATCAATTTGTATCCGTTCTGCAGATCATCGAGACGCTCTCCCTCCTCCAATATAACATCCATCGCAAATCTCTCTCCGTATTATTCAGGTCTCCAGCTCCGCCAGGGCTTTGATCTCCTCGGGAGACAATTTCACCTTCTTGTGCCTGGGCCGGAATTTCAATTCCTCCACGCTGTACTCCCGTAGCTCCTTCTCGTCATTCACATTTACCAGCACCTTCACGGTCTGGCGCAGCACATTGAGACTGCTCACCTCGCCCCGGATACCCTCGGGCGTCATCACTGTATCACCCATACCGGGCATCCGCTGATTCAGATACTCGTAAGTCTCCTGCTCGTTTTTCAGACAGCACATCAATCTGCCGCAGACACCGGA
>DPJQ01000283.1 GCA_003542935.1 Lachnospiraceae bacterium
CTGAGCGTCTTACGTCGCAGTTAGCAGTTAGTCCACCGCAGCGTTGCCCCAGCCCGCACAGAACTTATCTGGCGCAGATGGCAGCGTCCGGGCTTAAGTAAATGACATTGGTACTGAACAGTTACGAATAGGAAATAACGGCTGTACACAGCCTTCCAACCACAAAACAACGAGGAATACCGCATGAATGAAAAATCACTCCATACGCTGGAATTTGATAAAATAATCGACTTACTGACCGCTGAAGCCTCTTCCGACCTGGGAAAAGCCCGGTGCCGCAGGCTTCGCCCCGACGATGACCTGGAGGCCATACGTCTGCGCCAGGCCGAAACCGGCGACGCTTTATCAAGGCTGTTCCGGAAAGGAAATCTGTCCTTTGGCAGCGTCAAGGATATCCGGGGTTCTTTAAAACGGCTGGAAATCGGCAGTATCTTAAGCGCCGGGGAGCTTTTGATGATCCAGAACCTGCTGGAAAATACGGCCCGGGTCAAATCCTTCGGCCGCCGGGACAATGCGGACACAGAGCCGGACTCCCTGGACAGCCTGTTTGACCAGCTTGAGCCCACCACGCCTCTGGCCGCGGAGATCCGCCGCTGTATCGTCTCCGAGGAGGAAATCAGTGACGACGCCTCACCGGCCTTGAAAGATGTGCGCCGGCTGATGAAAAATACCAACGGCAAGGTACACAGCCAGCTGAATTCCCTGGTCAATTCCGGTCTGCGCACCTATCTGCAGGACGCCGTGATCACCATGAGAAACGGGCGTTACTGTGTACCGGTCAAAGCCGAATATAAAGGGCAGGTACCCGGCATGATCCATGACCAGTCTTCCTCCGGCTCCACACTCTTTGTGGAACCGGCCGCGATAGTTCGTCTGAATAATGAACTGCGGGAACTGGAGCTCAAAGAACAGACCGAGATCGAGGCCATCCTTGCCCGCCTGTCCAACGAAGCCGCCCAGCACACGGAAACTCTGCTCTCCAACCTGCTGCTCATGGCCGAGCTTGACTTTATCTTTGCACGGGCCTCCCTGGCCATGCGGCAGAACGCCACGGCGCCGGTATTCAATGTCGAAGGACGTATCCGTCTGCGCAAGGCCCGTCATCCGCTCATTGAAAAGCATCAGGTGGTGCCCATCGACATTACCCTGGGAGATGAATTCGACCTGTTGATCGTCACCGGTCCCAACACGGGAGGAAAAACCGTTTCTCTGAAAACTGTCGGCCTGCTGAGCCTGATGGGCCAGGCCGGTCTCCATATCCCGGCCCTGGACCGCAGTGAATTGCCCGTTTTCCGGGAAGTCTATGCGGATATCGGCGACGAGCAGAGTATCGAACAGTCCTTGAGTACCTTTTCCTCCCATATGACCAATATTGTGTCCTTTATCGAAAAAGCCGACAGGGATTCCCTCGTCCTCTTTGATGAGCTGGGCGCCGGCACCGACCCCACCGAGGGGGCTGCCCTGGCCATCGCTATTCTGTCTCATCTCCACGAACAGGGCATCCGCACCATGGCCACCACCCATTACAGTGAGCTCAAGGTCTATGCCCTGTCCACACCCGGAGTGGAAAACGCCAGCTGTGAATTTAACGTGGAGACACTGCGCCCCACCTACCGGCTGCTGGTAGGGATTCCGGGCAAGAGCAACGCTTTCGCCATATCGGGAAAACTGGGCCTGCCAGACTATATCATTGACAAAGCCCGCAGCCAGCTCAGCCAGGAGGCAGAGTCCTTCGAAGATGTGATCGCCCAGCTGGAGGCAAACCGTCTGGCACTGGAAAATGAAAAGCGCGAGCTGGACAACTACCGCAAAGAGGCCGCCGATCTGAAGGCGAAGCTGCAAACCCGCCAGGAACGGCTGGATACCCAGAAAAACCGCATCCTGCAGGAAGCCAACGAAAAAGCGCGTACTATTTTGCAGGAAGCAAAGGACTACGCCGACCAGACCATCAAGGACTTCCAGAAATTCGGTAAAGAATCCGCTTCCGTCAGGGAAATGGAGGAAAAGCGCACCGCCCTCCGTAAAAAAATGGACAAAGCCGAGAGGAATATGACCCGACCGGCTAAAAAAACGTCCACCGGGCAGGCTCCCAAAAGCAAGGAACTCCACCTGGGAGACATGGTCAAAGTCATCAGTCTGAATCTGAAAGGCACTGTAAGCTCCATGCCCGACAGCAAAGGATTTCTCTTTGTCCAGATGGGTATTATGCGCTCCAAAGTGCATATCTCTGATATCCGTCTGATCGACGAGCCTGTGATCCACGCACCCAGCCTGTCCCGCACCGGCCAGGGCAAGATCAAAATGACCAAATCTGCCTCGGTGGGCATTGAAATCAACCTTCTCGGCAAAACCGTGGATGAGGCCATTGCCGAGCTGGACAAATATCTGGACGACGCTTATCTGGCCCATATACCCAGCGTGCGCATCGTCCACGGCAAAGGTACCGGTGCTCTCCGCAAGGGGATTCACAATTACCTTCGCCGTCTGAAAACCGTAGACAATTTCCATCTGGCCGCTTTCGGCGAGGGAGATGCCGGTGTGACGATTGTGGAATTCAAGTAAGAAAGGGGAACATAACCGTGACATCCAGACAGAAAATACTGATCGTAGACGACGACAATAATATCGCAGAGCTGATCGCACTGTATCTGATGAAAGAATGTTTTGAGACAAAAATCGTAAATGATGGGGAGGAAGCCTTAAAAGCCTTTCAGTCCTGGCAGCCCAACCTGATTCTGCTTGACCTGATGCTGCCGGGCATCGACGGCTATCAGGTCTGTCGGGAGATTCGCCATACCTCTGACGTGCCTATTATCATGCTCTCTGCTAAAGGAGAAATTTTTGACAAGGTACTGGGACTGGAGCTTGGCGCCGACGACTATATGATCAAGCCTTTTGACTCCAAAGAGCTGGTGGCCCGCTGTAAAGCCGTACTGCGCCGTTTCAAACCGGCCAAGGCACCGGGCCAGAACAATGGCAAATACGTGGAATATCCTGATCTGGTTATCAACCAGACCAACTATTCCGTGATCTATCGGGGAAAGACCGTCGACATGCCGCCTAAGGAACTGGAGCTTTTGTACTTCCTGGCTTCCTCGCCAAACCAGGTATTTACACGGGAACAGCTTCTGGACCATATCTGGGGCTATGAATACATCGGCGACACCCGCACCGTAGACGTACATATCAAACGGCTGCGGGAAAAGATCAAAGATCACGAAACCTGGGCCATCGCCACGGTCTGGGGCATCGGCTATAAATTCGAGGTTAAAAACCGATGAAACTGTCGCTGCCCGTTAAATTTATCCTGTCCTACATCCTGCTGGCGCTGGCCGGTTTCTGCCTGATCAACACCGTTGGCGCCCGGTTGTTCGGAAATTACCAGATGTCCAGGGTCTGTACCGATTTATACGAAGAAGCCATCGCCCTGTCCCGTTCTGATACGATCAGCTACTACCGTCCGAGAGACAATATGGAGGATACCTATTTCATTCTCCACACCATGGCAGAAAGCCAGGAAAATGATATCCTGATCGTGGACATCAAGGGCAATGTAATTCTGGATACTGCCGTCGGACTGAATCCGGAATCGCCGGAATCCCTTGAAGATTTTACGCCCACCGCCATGGGTAATTCCTACTACACCACCGGTACTTTTTTCGGCCATTTTTCCAGCGAGCACGTCAGTGTCATGGCCCCGATCACCCTGGGTATGTTCACCCGGGGATATGTCACGATCCATAAGCCCGTGAGCGATATACTGGCCGGCCGGGAACGCCTTTTGTCCGTAACTCTGATTTTATATGGCATGATTCTGGCACTTTTTCTGTTTCTCTTACTGCTCTCCTATGCCGCCGTTTACCGGCCGCTGAAAAAGATCACCCACGGTGCCAGGGAATTTGCCTCCGGAAATTTGGATTACCAGATCCCGATACACGCAGAGGACGAAATGGGTTATCTGGCCACCACGCTGAATTATATGGCCGGTGAGCTGAAACAGACGGAAACTTTCCAGAAAAATTTTATTTCTAATGTGTCCCACGATTTCCGTTCTCCGCTGACCTCCATCAAGGGTTATGTGGAGGCCATCCTGGACGGCACCATTCCCATGGAAATGCAGAACAAGTATTTAAATATCGTTCTTTTTGAGACATCCCGCCTGACCAAACTGACCCAGGGAATGCTGCAGCTCAATACCTTTGACATGAAGACCTACATGCTGAATATCATGGATTTTGACCTGCATAAAGTAATCAAGGAGACCGCCGCCTCTTTTGAGGGCATCTGTACCCAAAGGCACATCTCCATTGAGCTGATCCTGGCCTCTCAACAGGCCTTCGTCTCCGCCGACATGGAAAAAATCCGGCAGGTACTCTACAACCTGATCGACAACGCCATCAAATTCAGCGACGACTACTCCATCATCACCATTGAGACCACCCTGAAAAATGACAAATTCTTTGTCTCCGTCCGGGATCGGGGCAGCGGGATTCCCAAGGACAGTCTGGCCAAGATCTGGGATCGCTTTTATAAAATTGATGTCTCCCGGGGCAAAGACCGCAAAGGTACCGGCCTGGGCCTGTCCATCGTAAAAGAGATCATTGCCACCCATAAACAAAATATCAACGTAATCAGCACCGAGGGGGTAGGATCGGAATTTATCTTCACCCTCGCCCGTTCCAAAAAAGGCAGGGAGGATGACGAAGAGTAAATCTTCGGCATCCTCCCTGCCTTTTTGTCACTTCCATTTATATTTCGTCAGTTCTCCATGAGCTGTCAGCCCCTCAAAACCGTGCTGCCGCAGTGCCTCATAGAGTACCACCGCCACAGAGTTGCCCAGATTCAGGCAGCGTGTATCCCCCACCATAGGAATCCGCACCGTATCTGTCTGGTGCTCCAGCAAAATTTCCTCCGGTATTCCACCGCTCTCTTTGCCGAACATAATATAACATCCGTCCTCATACCGCACATCCGTATAAGATTGGGGGGCTTTCGATGAAGCCATGTACAGTCGGATCCCCGGATGCTTTTCCATGAAGTCCGAAAAATCCATGTACCTGGTCACATCCAGATCCTTCCAGTAATCCATTCCGGCCCGCTTTAGCTGCTTTTCCGTAAGCTGAAAGCCCAGGGGTTCAACCAGATGGAGCCGCGTATCCGTAGCCACACAGGTACGCCCGATATTCCCCGTATTGGCCGGAATCTCCGGTTCAAATAAAACAATATTGAATTTCGCCATGCTTCCTCATCCCATGATTTTATATAATTCATCCGGCTGGGGCCTTTCCAGATAGCGGACGTCTTCCCCGTTCCTTAAGATCCTGCCCGGGCCTGCCGTGGCCCGGCCGATCACCGTCCCGCGGATATTGCTTTCTGCCAGCGCCCGCACCAGCCCCGGTCCGTCCTCCGCCGCAATCAGCAGGGAGCCGCTGGACATAATCTGATAGGGGTTCAGCCCGAAATATTCACAGATCTCCACCGTCTCCTGGCGGATGGGAATGGCTTTCAAATCCGCTTCCAGACCCACACCGGAGCCTTCCGCCATCTCCCAGAGAGCGCCGAATATCCCCCCCTCCGTGATATCATGCATGGCACTGACCCCAAAGTTTTTCGCTATCCGGGCATCAGCCACCACGGAGATATACTGCCCAAAAGACCGGGCTGCGCGGACAAAATCCTGGCTGAAACGGGACAACAGCTCCTGCTCCTTTTCTTTGGCCAGTATGGCCGTAGCTTCAAGGCCGATCCATTTGGTCACGACAAGATCCTGTCCCGGGTGGATCATCCCGGCTGTCAATAGCTCCCCACGATCTGCCTTTCCCACACCGGTAACCGACAGGAGGGGCTGTGCCACCGCCCTGGTGACCTCCGTGTGCCCGCCCAGAATTTCCATATTCAGCTCCCGGCATACTTCCTCCGCATCCTGCATGATTTCCCGGATCTGCTCCTCACGGATGTCCTCCGGTAAAAGAGCTGTGATCAGCACCCCTACCGGCTCCGCCCCGGAAGCTGCCAAATCATTAGCCGTAATATGGATACCGTGGCTGCCGATATCTTTGGCCGTACCGGTAATCGGATCTGTGGACAGCACAAACACCTCATTCTCACCAAGCGCCATTGCCGCACAGTCCCGCCCGACCGCAGGCCCGGCCAGCACCTCCTCACGGCGATGCCCCGCCTGCCTTAATACAGAGCGCACCAGCACCTGTTCCGGCAGTTTCCCAATCTTCACGGTCATCCCTCCTGCTATTTTATAATAATACCCTGTATCCCGGCAGATCGTAGATCCGGCTATCCCAGACCATTGGCCCGCAGAATCCGGCGCACTTCCTGGATATCATTCCGGGCAATGGCGCCCTTGACCTGGGTAATAATATCTACGTTATTCCCCGATGTACCGACTTCATACTCCGCGTCGGTCTTAGCATAAACACTGGAATTCACCCGCTCCCGGCTCACCTCTTTGCCGCCCTCCGTGACCACCTTGTACAGCTCCGCCGAACACCCCTCATGGGCTGACTGCGTCTGATTAATGGTTCCCAGAGGAGCATCCGAGGATTTCAGCCGTGCTCCGGCTTCCTCCGTGCTCAGAGTCTCGCTCACATACTCCACTTTCCGGTCCGAAGCCCGGTACTCGGATCCATAGATCACTGCTCTGAGTGCACCGTTCCAGGCAGCCAGATGAATATAGACCGGATAATCCGTATTATTTGAAAAAATAAAATCCTTCCCGCTGTTCTCTGCGATAGCCGCATCCATAGAAGGCTTAACATAGTTCACCAGCATGGAATGATTATACCGCTGAGTCACTTCCAGTTCCGCCCGGAGCACCGCCAGATACAATGTGGTGGAAACCTGGCAGATCCCGCCTCCGAAACTCTCCACGACTTCCCCGTTGGCATAGGAGTTGGCCATCTCATAACCGTTTTCCTCGGTGAAAGGCGTGATTGCTTCCAGCGTTGAGAAGGAATCCCCCGGGTAGAGCACCACGCCGTTGATCTTCTCCGCCGCCGTGGCTATATTGGTCCTTCTGGCCGAACTGGAGGACGAATAATCCGTGCTGGCCTGCCCCATTACATCTTTGACCGCCTGCAGCTCCTCCATTTTATGGGTCGGTTCCTTCGTGGCATAGGCAAGTTCAAGGCTGCCTGCGCCACCCGCCCATGTACCCCCGAGATAATTTCTCACTTTTTCCAGAGACTGTTCCACATCCAGTGTATAGCCCAATGCGCCTTCCACAGCGGTCAGGCCGCTGTCTGTCATTTTCAGCGTCGGTTCCACCGGATCCCGGTTACAGGCGGAGGCACATCTCCCTTCCAACAGCGCCCGGGCCTTTTCTTCCTCCACATCGAAGGAGAGCCTGAGATTTACCGGACCCTGATCCAGCTGCTTTCTGGTTTTATACCGCTGGATCATATTGCCGCTCTGTCCCAGAGCCATAGCCTGCTGTACCACTTCGGAATTGGACCATTCCAGTCCCAGATCCCCCGCCGTCACGGACACCATGACATGTCCCAGATTCAGGGAAATCAAATAACCTTTTGTCTCGAGAAGTTTTCTCTCCAGTGCCTGGGCAGCCTCCATCGCAGTCATACCTGACACATCCATGCCGCCAATACGTACACCGGTATGGATGGTTCCTGCCAGTCCCTCCACAGACTCTGTCATGGATTCCGGCTCTTCAGAGCGCTGCTCCTGCACAACCTCCCGGACAGCTGTCTCAGAACTTTCCTGCGTGGAAGAAGACGGCCGCTCTTTTGGCCCAATAGCCAGACGCATGGTCAGCGGAATTCCCACGGCCAAAACTACAGCCAAAAGGAACATCAGCAGCAATTGTTTCCGTTTTCTTTTACTTAGTTTTCTCTTCCGTCTTTTTTTCATTTTTAAACCAGATATTGCAGTGCCATCGGGATCACCATGGCAATAACAAGAATGATGGCGATTGCCCCGGCTATGATTCTTCTCATTTTTTCTTTTTTCTTCATAATTCTACCTCCTGCAGCGGGCCTTTACCCGCCTCAAAATCCGGAACGTCTGATCTTTCCGTGCTCTGTGAGGATTCTGTCAATCAGACGGGAAGCCTCACCTTTTGTCAGGTTCTCTATCTGTACATCCAGCTTTATTTTATGATATTTCACCAGATCATTCAAGTAGCCTTTTTGGGCGTTTGTGATCGGCGACTGCCTTTTTGCCTTATAGATCAGGGGCCTGGGAACAAACAGATCCGGATTCCGCTCACCGTAACGTTTTTTCAGTTCCTCATAGAGCAGTGCCGTCACACGGGCGTCGTCATCGCCTCTGTGGGCTTTCTGCTGTCCAATGGAAAAATGAACACACAGGGCGCCGAGACTGCGGCTGGCAAGCTGCGGCAGCACTTCCCTGCTTATTTTCAGAGTATCCGCCCCCTCTTTCTCGAAACTATATCCCGCATTCACAGCCGCATGTTTCAAAAATCCGTAATCGAAAATCAGATTATGCCCCAGCAGCGGCAGCTCACCGGCAAAATCGATAAAGGCCCGGATGCCATCCTTTTGCTGTGCCTGCCCCCGCACCATTTCCTGGGTAATACCTGTCAATTCCGTGATCCTGGGCGGAACGGCAATCCCCGGATCCAGCATCATATGAAACTTTTCCGCAAACTCTCCTCTGACTACCCGATAAGCTCCTATTTCCAGGATCCTGTCCGTCTTCGGCGTAAGCTCCGTCGTCTCCAGATCCACCGCCACATACTCATTCATACTGTCTTCCTCTTTCGTTATTTCAGCCTGACCCTGCGCCAATCAGCGCCATGATGCAAAGGATCCCGGTTTCTGTAGGAGAAAAGAACCGCTGTATTCTCCCCATATAAATGGGGAAACACTTCCAGATGGGTCAGCCCTGCCAGATGTCTGGCATCACAGTCTCCGTAATCCGGCAGAAATGTGTGGGTTCTGGCCTCCTCGCCGTAAAAATCCCGGAATTCCTGCCGGTACCGGGACAGATCCGTCGCCCAGGAAGGCCTGGACTTAAGATTTTCCCTCTCATAAAGGTCGAAGAGCATCCACTCCCTGTATTCCGCCATATGTTCTCTGCCCTCCGGCAAAAGAGCCAGAAACTCCTGCAGGATCTCATACCGGCCAAGGCGAGTGTGGGACCGGGAGAGATAGCCTTTCTCCAGATAAAATTTCCCCAGTTCATCAAAAAAAGAAAAGGCATCGGGAAAAAGCCTCACACATTCCGGCAGAACATGTAAAAACTGATTGGAATTGTGGTAGATCTCCACCATCTCTTCCACCTGTTTCAGACGGAGCACATCCTCATAGGACAGCCAGTCTGTGCGCAATACCTCATAGGGTTCCCTGCTCTGACAGACACATCCCCACTGATCTGCCATCTGATACATCCGGGAACCCTTCAGCACCTTGAGGAAACCCAACTGAAGCTGATCCGGCGCCAAAGCATACACATCGTTCAAGGACTGCCGGAAACTTTCCAGATCCTCATAGGGCAGACCCGCGATCAGGTCCAGATGCCGGTGTACATTCCCGCCCGTTTTTAGCCGGACCACAACCTCCCTTACCCGGTCAAAATCCATGACCCGTTCGATGGCCTTGAGAGTCCGGGGATTGGTGGACTGCACACCGGCCTCAAGCTGAATAAGTCCCGGCCGCATCCCGGCTATGACCGTCAGCATCTCGTCATCCAGCAGATCCGCCGCCACCTCAAAATGAAAATTGGTTACGCCGTTATCGTGCTCCGCCAGATACCGCCAGACGGCTTTGGCGTGTCCGGGACGGCAGTTAAAAGTGCGGTCAACGAACTTAACCTGGGGTACCCGCCTGTCAAGGAAAAACTGCAGTTCCCTGAAAACCAGGGGCAGGCTCCGGAAACGCAGATGGCGGTCCACCGAAGAAAGGCAGTAGCAGCAGGAAAAAGGGCAGCCCCGGCTGGACTCATAATATACGATTCTATGATCCAGATCCGTCAATTCTTCATAGGGAAAAGGGATCCGATCAAGCTCCAAAAGCTCCCGGTCCGGATTAACGCGCAGAAAATCCCGGGCCTTCCCCGGCGTTCCCGAAACGTGCTCCCTGTAAGTGATCCCCCGTACTTCCGCCAGGTTCCCCTGGCCCTCACAGGCCTCAAGCAGCTCCAGATACGTCTGCTCTCCCTCACCGCGCATCACCCCCGCCGCCCACGGGTTCTCTTCCAAAAAACTTTCCGCCCCGAAGGAAACCTCCGGCCCGCCCACCCAAACAGGCAGCTTTGGCAGCAGTTTGTGAAGCTCCGCAGCCACGTCTCTCACCAGGGAAATATTCCAGATATAACAGGAAAACGCCAGCATATCCGGCTTCTGTCGGTAAATATCTGCCATGATCTGTTCCCTGGGCTGGTTGATCGTATACTCCCGGACCGTCACCGGTATGCCATGGGCTTTTGCATAGGCTTTCAGATCATATACCGCCAGGTTGGAATGGATATATTTGGCATTTACAGCCACCAGTACATAATTCATGGCATTCTCCTCCCTGGCCATTCTTCTGCATAAGCGCCCTGGCATTGCCTCTTTCCTTCATTCAGGCAACCGAAATGCTTATCCTTCTATATCTTCGGCCGAATATTTCCGCATGATAAGCGTACGGGCGGTTTCCCGCCCGTATTTTATGCATTCAATGGATATTTTTCCGTCAACTCTTTCACGATCGCGCGGGCCGCCGGAATGTTCTCCCGCCCTTTCATCACCAGGGCAATGGCCTCCGCCAGCCTGTCCATATCCTCCGTGATAAGCCCCCTGGAGGTGGCCGCCGCCGTGCCCAGACGGACGCCGCTGGTCACAAAGGCGGAACGGGGCTCGCCGGGAACCGTATTTTTATTGGCCGTAATATGGGCCTCATCCAGCAGCTTCTCCAGATCCTTCCCCGACAGTTCGCTATCACGCAGATCAATCAGCATCAGATGATTGTCCGTACCGCCGGAAATCAGCTTCACGCCCCGGGCCAGCAGTCCCTCGCTCAGCGCTTTCGCATTATCCACGATACCCTGGGCATAGACTTTGAACGAGGGTTCCAGCGCCTCCTTATAGCAGACAGCCTTGGCCGCGATCACATGCATCAGCGGGCCGCCCTGGGTACCCGGGAATACGGCTTTGTTGAGTTTGAGCTTCTCTGCCATCTCCCGGCTGCTTAAGATCATGCCGCCGCGGGGGCCACGCAGGGTCTTGTGGGTGGTAGTGGTCACCACATGAGCGTAGGGGATCGGGCTGGGATGAAGCCCCGCCGCCACCAGCCCGGCGATATGAGCCATATCCACCATCAGATAAGCGCCCACCTCATCGGCGATCTCCCGGAAACGCTTGAAATCAATGACGCGCGGATAGGCGCTGGCCCCGGCCACGATCAGTTTTGGACGGCACTCCCTGGCGATTCTTAATACTTCGTCATAGTCGATGAAGCCGTCCTTGCCGACGCCGTACCCCACCGCATGGAAATAGCTGCCGGACATATTGGCTTCACTGCCGTGGGTCAGATGGCCCCCCTCCGCCAGATTCATACCCAGCACGGTATCCCCCGGCTTCACAATGGCATAAAACACGGCCATATTGGCCTGGGCGCCGGAGTGGGGCTGCACATTGGCATACTCACAGCCAAAAAGCTTTTTGGCTCTCTCGATGGCCAGGGTCTCCACCTGATCCACGCACTCACATCCGCCGTAATAGCGTTTTCCCGGATAGCCCTCGGCATATTTATTGGTCAGCGGGCTGCCCATGGCCGCCATCACGGCCTTGCTCACCCAGTTTTCCGAGGCAATCAGCTCGATATGGGAATTCTGCCGCTCCACCTCGGCCCGGATTACAGATGCCACCTCGGCATCCACCGATGCAATCTCCTGAAATGAATACATATTTTTCTCCTTGTTCATGAGTCTATTTTTCATTTGTCAACTGCCTGATACAGACAGCCCCTAGTATAGCCAAAACCCCATCCCATTGCAAGGGAAAACTATGTTTTCTTATACGGAAATTTTATGCCTCCCTGAGAAATGCCTCATATCCTTTCACAGCCTCATAGATATCCGCCTTGCTGGCAATCTCCATGGGCGCGTGCATGCTGAGCAGCGCCACGCCGCTGTCGATGACATCCATGCCGTAGAAAGCAGAAATAAAGGCTATCGTTCCGCCGCCGCCCACATCTACCTTGCCCATCTCCGCAGTCTGGAAAGCCACCCCGCGTTCATCAAAAATGCGGCGTATTTCCGCCACATACTCTGCGTTGGCATCGCTGGAACCCACTTTTCCCCTGTGGCCGGTGTACTTGTTCAGCACCATGCCCCGGCCAAAATAGGCCGTATTTTTTTTCTCGAAGTGAGAATCATAATTAGGGTCATACGCCGCGCTGACATCGGAGGAAAGCATTTTACTGTTTTTCAGCGCCCTGCGGAGCGCCAGCTCCGAATAACAGCCCAGGCAGTTCATCAGTTCCGCCACAGTATTCTCAAAAAACGCCGAATCCATACCGGTGGCTCCCACGCTGCCGATCTCTTCTTTGTCCACCAGCAGGCAGCAGCATGTCTTATCTTGGGGTTCCGTATTCAGGAAAGCTGCCAGAGATGTGTAGGCACATACCCGGTCATCCTGCCCGTAGGCCAGCACCATGCTCCTGTCCAATCCGCAGTCCCGGGCCTTTCCGGCCGGCACCACCTCGATCTCGGCCGAAAGGAAATCCTCCTCTTCCATACCGTACTGCTGCCGCAGCACATCCATCACATAGGCGGCCACCGCATCCTTGAGCTCCTTGTCCCCGCTGTCCTTTAACGGATGGCTGCCCACCAGCACATTCAGGTCGTCGCCCCCGATGACCTCGCCGGCCTTTTTCTCCATCTGTTTTGCAGCCAGATGAACCAGCAGGTCAGGGATACATACCACCGGATCGTCTTCTTTCTCGCCGACGGTGATCTCCACCACGGTGCCGTCCTTTTTCGCCACTACGCCGTGAAGCGCCAGAGGGACAGCCACCCACTGATATTTCTTAATACCGCCATAATAATGGGTATCCAAAAAAGCCAGCTCCGTATCTTCATACAGAGGATTTTGCTTCAGATCCAGCCGCGGGGAATCAATATGGGCCCCCAGAATACGCATGCCGTTTTCCATGCTCTCCCGGCCCACGGTAAACAGGGCGAGCGTTTTTTTCATATTCACCGCATAGACTCGATCCCCTGCTTTCAATGTCTCCCCGGCGGCGATCACGTCTTCCAGATTACGGCAGCCGGCCGCCTTGGCCAGCCTCACCGCCTCCGTCACACACTCTCTTTCCGTCTTTCCCGCGTCCAGGAAAGCCCGGTAATCCTTCGCCAGAGATTCCAGCGACTCCAACTGTTTCTCGTCATAAGAATTCCACACATTCTTCCGTTCCATCGTTTCATCCGTCCCTTCTATATAAATATGTATCGGGCGGCATTCGCCGCCCGTCTATGTACAGTGCTATTATAGCAGTTACATATGGTTTTCTTCAAGGCCGATTTTCCTACGCGTCCTCCTCCGGTTTCTCCTTCAAGACCGAATAGGCAATATTCACCGCATGGTCGCCGATACGCTCCAGGCCGATGAGCAGATCAGTGAAGATCAGCCCCGCCTCGATGGAACAGCGCCCCATGGACATCCGGCGCACATGGCCCTCCTGGTAATCGATCTGCTTGCGGTCGATATTGTCCTCCAGATAGGTGATCTCACCCAGGTTCTCCGGATTCTCCGTCACAAACATCTCTATGGATTTATCGTAGATATCCAGCACGTCCATGAATACATCGGTCAGCTCGTCGCCGCCCTCCTCGGTAAACCGGATGCCCCGGTCCCGTTTCTTGACTGCGGCCTCCGTCACATTCACCGCATGGTCGCCGATACGCTCCACATCGATCACCACATGGAACAGGCTGCCGATCCGGGCCGCGTCAGACAGGGGAAGCTGATATTTGTTGGTTTCCACCAGATACTCGGTGATCTCATTACTCAGGTAATCGATATACAGCTCCTGCTGCTGCACCTTTTCCACGTTCTCCAGCTTATCATAGAACAGGGCATCCATGGACATAATCAGATTATCCTGCACCATGCGGGCCATACGCTCAATCTCATGGACAATGTCAATGACCGCCGTGGACTCCATGAACCGCCTGTTTTTACCGATATACAAAAGTTTCCGCTCGGTGCCGCCGCTTTCTTCCTCCCCCTCGGGGATCATAAGCCGCACCAGCTTCACCAGGCCGCCGGAGCATGGCAGCAGAATCAGGCACTGAAACGTCTTAAACAGGGTATCCGCATTGGCCACAAAACGTTTCGAGTTGCCCACGCCGCTCAAGGCGGACACCGTATCCACTACCCAGTCCTTGGCAAAAAACAAAATCGCCGAGATCACCACCATACCGATCACGTTGAACATCACATGGATAAAGGCCGTCCGTTTCGCCTCCTTGCTGCTGTTCAGGCCCGCCATCACCGCCGGCGTACAGGAACCGATATTGGCCCCCAGGATGAAGTACAGGCAGCTTAAAAGTCCCACCAGGCCGGAATCCGCCAGAAGGACCAGCACACTGACCGTCACCGAGGAGCTCTGCACGATAAACGTCAGCACAAACCCCAGGAGCACGGCCACAAAAGGATTCTCCAGACAGGCAAACACATGCATGATCGTCGGAAAATCCTGCAGGGATCCCAGCGCCCCGGTCATAAAATTGATGCCGAGGAACAACGATCCGAATCCGAAAATGATCTCCGCCACTTTCCGCATGAAGGGCTTTTTGCCAAACATAATAATCGCCGCGCCGATAAAAATGATAAACGGTGCCGCTGCCGTCAGCTTCAGGGAAACCAGCTGGGAAGTGATCGTGGTACCGATATTGGCGCCGAAGGTAATCCCCACCGATTGTTCCAGTGTCATGATCCCCGCATTGACAAAGCTGACCTCCATGACCGTCGTCGCCCCGGAGGACTGTATGACCGCCGTAAACAACGCGCCGAACAGCACAGCCACATATTTATTCTTCGTGACCGAATTCAGTATATCGCGCAGTTTCTCCCCGGCTGCTTTCTGCAGGCTCTCGCTCATGAATTTCATACCAAACAAAAACAGAGCCAGCCCGCTGAGCAGTTCCGTTAGCATCGTGTACATATAGATTCTTTCTCCTTAGTTTCAAATATTCCTATCCTCTATAATAAGTAAAAAATCTGTGTCTGTCATGTAAAATCTTCATAAATCCTGCATC
>DPJQ01000004.1:0-2840 GCA_003542935.1 Lachnospiraceae bacterium
TTGCTCTCAAAGGTGTGGCCCTGATACCACATGTAAGCTTTCAGGCTGTTTTCACTGCCGCTGTGAGCGTAGCGTACATGGCGGGCGATACATTTCAGGTTGGGATACCTGTCCACAAATACCTGAAAGATTTCGTCCTGCTGCTCGTAGCTGGGCTGGAAAGGTGTGCCGTCTTTTACGTCACCTTTGCTGTGGTCTGCCTCGTCCCTCCAAAGATGATATGGTTCGATACCGAACAGCACATCCACATAGGGCAGACATTCCGTGCAGAAATCCCGCGCTTCCTCCCAGGTCCACAGAGTGCTCCGGAAATTTCCGTCGAAACTGGTGGTGATTCCCTTTTCTTTTGCTTTTTTTAGACACTGTAAAATCAGTTCCCGGCAGTTTTTCCCCAGGGCCGGTGTGATACCGCTCAAATGCAGCCAGGTGAAACCATCCAGCAGGGCGTCAAGGTCATAGGAACTGAAATCGTATTCCGTGATGGCGCTGTTTTTGCGGTCGTAGATCACCTTGCTGGCGCGGATACCATATCCGGCTTCCAGGTAATAGGTGCCCAGCCGGTGGGTGGGTGTCTGTTCCGGCGTGCTTAAGATTACTGGTGTGCAGTGTACGTCATTGCTCCGCAACATTCGCACGGCGCTTTTCCCCAGGCTGTTGTCCGGTACGACCGTGAAAAATGTACTGTCGCTCCCCAGATTGGCCAGAGCCAGGGCAATGTTAGCCTCACTGCCGCCATAGCTGGCCTCGAAAGCGGAAGCCATCCGGATTTTTTCATAATTCGGCGGTGTCAGGCGGAGCATAATCTCCCCGATGGTGATAAAACGGTGGAGACTGTTGCTTTCTTTGAGCAACGGATTGGCGTGTTCCATGGCGATTCCTCCAAAATATATCCTGTGTTATTGTGTGTTGATTATAGTATGTCCCCGGGATTGACTCAATACATCTGATGTATTTAAAAGAGAAACTATTTTTTGCACAAAAAAGGCAGGCATTTCGGGAAAAAGGAAAATGGGATTTTGTGGAAAATGACAATTTGCTTTGCAGAGTTGTTTGAGGGCACATTGAAAACATCTGATGTATATGCCGAAAGCGGTTCTCCTAAAAAATACAGGGCTGTCCGGTCAGGGGCCTGACCGGTGCCGTGCCTGCATTTTCCGCTCGTCCAAAAGCTGTAGGATCGTCTGACGGTTGTAGGTCAGGTGCATGGCCATGGCATATTTGGCTCCGACGGCGTCCCGTCTCAGGATGGCATCCGTAATTGCACGGTGGGTTCCCAGGGTTTCTTCTATTAATAAACGGTGGGTCAGGCTGGCAAAAGTGTAGACGGCTGTATTGATGACCGGCAGCAGCCGTTCCGCCACCTGGTTTTTGCTGCACCGGGCGATGAAAGCATGAAATTCGATATCTTTGCTGAGATGGTTGTGGCCGCCCCGGTAGAGCCGCTCTGTCTCGTCACAGAGCCGTTTGAGCTTTTTCTGATCATCCCGGGAGGCATTTTTGCAGGCCAGGGCGGTGATCTCAGGTTCAATCATGAGGCGTACCTCGAAAAGATCCAGGGCCATTTTGTATTTATCTTCAATGTTCCCCAGGCCCAGGGGGTCTTCGGTGAAAGAGTTGGTGTTTATGACATAGGTGCCGGAGCCCCGGCGCACTTCCAGGATGCCCCGGGATACCAGGCCCTTGACGGCTTCCCGGATCGTACTGCGCCCCACGCCGAACATATCCGCCAGCTCAAATTCGTTGGGGATCTTCTGTCCGGGTTCCACCGGCATCTGCAGGATGTATTTCATCAGTTCGTCCTCGGTGCGGGCACCCAGGGGTTTTTTTTGCTTTTTGTCAAAATTATGCATGAGTCTTGTCCTTGAAGGTAAAAGCGATAGGATTTTTCCTGAATATAACAAATTTCATCAGGAAAAGCAAGCGCCGGAGGCGCGGTTTAGGCCGGACAAGGCAGCTGCAATAAGCGTCAAAATCCGGTAATTAGTTTAAACGGCAAAAGCTACGGCGGGGTTTTGTTTTTTGCGTCCGACAACGTGTTTTCAGACAATTTTTAAAACATATTGACATAATAGGATTTATGTGATAACTTGATCTCGGAGAAAAGGATTTAAGTAAATTTACAGATAAAAATAAGCGAAGGAGGCAATATGAAATACATTTATGCGGATCACGCGGCGACTACGGCCATCAGCGAGGAAGCGAAGCTGGAGATGATGGAATGCATGGACCGCTTCTATGGGAACCCTTCCAGCCTGCATACGCCGGGGCAGGAGGCGGCGGAGATGCTGGCGGAATGCCGGGAGACGGTGGCGGGCCTTATGAATGCCGATCCGAAGGAGATCTATTTTACTTCGGGGGGCAGTGAGGCAGATAACCAGGCGCTTCTGACGGCGGCGAAGACAGGAGAAAAAAAGGGGAAACGTCATATCATTTCCACGGCTTTTGAACATCACGCGGTACTCCATACGCTGAACCGGTTGGAGCAGGAGGGTTTCGAAGTGACGCTTTTGCCGGTATATGAGGAGGGCCTGGTGCGGCCGGAGGATGTGGCGGCGGCCATCCGGGAGGATACGGCCTGCGTGTCGGTGATGTACGCCAACAATGAGATCGGCACGGTGCAGCCCATCCGGGAGATTGGGGAGATCTGCCGTAAAAAAGGCGTGCTGTTCCACGTGGACGCGGTGCAGGCGGCGGGGCGGCTGCTCATCGATGTGAAAGACATGAAGATCGACCTGCTGGCGATTTCTGCCCACAAGTTTAACGGACCCAGGGGCGTGGGCGCTCTCTACTGCAGAAAGGGTATACGCCTCGTGAATCTGATCGAGGGCGGCGCCCAGGAG
>DPJQ01000004.1:3111-12700 GCA_003542935.1 Lachnospiraceae bacterium
GAGGGCGGCGCCCAGGAGCGGGGAAAAAGGGCCGGGACGGAAAATCTTCCGGCCATAGCCGGTATGGCTACGGCTTTTGCGGCGGCCTGGGAGACCCATAAAAGGGCTAACGAGAAGATTGCGGCTATGCGGGATCAACTGATTGCGGGATTGGAGACGATCCCTCACAGCAGGTTAAACGGCGACAGGGAGAAGCGTCTGCCGGGTATCGTAAATTTCTGCTTTGAGGGCATAGAGGGGGAGTCGCTGCTCCTTCATCTGGACGCCCGGGGCATTGCGGCGTCTTCGGGTTCTGCATGCACCTCCGGTTCCCTGGATCCCAGCCATGTGCTCCTGGCTTTGGGGTTGCCCCATGAGGTGGCCCACGGTTCCCTGCGGCTGTCGATCGGTGAGGAGAACACGCCGGAGGAAATGGACTATATCATCAGGAGCGTGACGGAAGTTGTGTCTTATCTGCGGGATATGTCGCCGGTCTGGGAGGGGCTGGAGAGGGGAGAGAAGCCCCATCTATTATAAGGAGGTACATTATGTTATACAGTGAAAAAGTGATGGATCATTTCCAGAATCCCAGGAATGTGGGGAAGATGGAGGACGCCGACGGCGTCGGTGAGGTGGGAAACGCCAAGTGTGGAGATATCATGAAAATGTACATCAAAGTAAAGGATGATATCATCACCGATGTGAAATTCAACACTTTTGGCTGCGGTTCGGCCATCGCCACCAGTTCCATGGCTACCGAGATGATCAAGGGCAAGAGCATCGACGAGGCTCTGGAGCTCTCGAATAAAGCTGTGGTGGAGGCTCTGGACGGTTTGCCTGCCAATAAGATCCACTGCTCGGTGCTGGCCGAGGAGGCGGTCAAGGCCGCCATAGAAGATTACCGAAGCAGACAACAGTGAGAAGTTGCAGAAAATTTTGTAGAGAAAAATATCCGTGCGATGAAAGATGCGGAGCCTGTTGAGAGATCAAGGGCTCTGCATTTTTTTACTTTTGTGCAAAAACCACATTAAAGCAGAAAAAACCACAAGAAAACAACATAAACACAAAACAATCCAAATAAATCATCAAAAATTTGGCTATATTGTCCTGTTCATTTTTTGGGGGCTATGCTATAATAAATTCATATATGCGCCGGAGAATATCGGCGGTGAAAGCTGTTCGCGGAAAGCGTTTTTCTGCCTGGCCGATGCAGGGGGCATTTCGATGAAAGCGGCATGTTTGTGACAGTTATCACAAGAGAACGAAAAGCGGGCAACAGACGGCGAGAAACGGCAGGCCCGCGAGAGGGAGTTGAATATGAAGAGATCGAAGAGAGTGGAGGCTCTGGATCAGCGCAAGGTCAATCTGGACGGGTTCATCGACGAGTGGCCGGAAAAAGGATTCATTGCCATGAGCAGTCCCTACGACCCGGAGCCTTCGGTACGGGTGGAAAACGGGGTTATCACGGAGCTGGACGGGAAGAAACGGGAGGAGTTTGACTTTATCGACCAGTTTATCGCGGATTACGCGATCCGGGTGGACAGGGCCGAGGAGTCCATGGCAGTGCCCTCCCTGGAGATCGCCCGCAGGATCGTGGATATCCATGTGTCCCGGGACGAGATCCTGAGGCTGGTATCAGGCATCACCCCGGCTAAGATGAAGGAAGTCATCAATCATCTGAACGTGGTGGAGCTGATGATGGGGATGCAGAAGATGCGGGCCCGCCGGGTGCCGGGCAACCAGGCCCATATCACGAATCTGAAAGACGATCCGGTGCAGATCGCCGCCGACGCGGCCGAGGGGGCTCTCCGCGGATTCAGCGAGGAGGAGACCACCATGGGTATCGCCCGCTATGCGCCGTTCAGCGCCATTGCGCTGCTGATCGGTTCTCAGGTGGGACGGCGCGGCGTGCTGACCCAGTGTTCCGCCGAGGAGGCCACGGAGCTGGAGCTAGGTATCCGGGGCTTTACGACCTACGCGGAGACGCTGTCGGTGTACGGCACGGAGAAGGTATTTATCGACGGGGACGACACCCCCTACTCCAAAGCGTTTCTGAACGCGGCTTATGCTTCCCGCGGGCTGAAGGTGCGGTTCACCTCCGGCTCCGGTTCCGAGGTGCTGATGGGCAGCACGGAGAAGAAATCCATGCTCTATCTGGAATGCCGCTGTCTGTACATGACCAAGGGCGCCGGTTCCCAGGGCATCCAGAACGGTTCCGTGAGCTGTATCGGTATCACGGCCAGCGTGCCCGCCGGCATCCGTGAGGTGATCGGCGAGAACCTGGTGGCGGCCCTTCTGGGACTGGAGTGCGCGTCCTCCAATGACCAGAGCTTCTCCAATTCGGACATGCGAAGGACGGCCAGGACCATGCTGCAGTTTATGCCGGGCACGGACTTTATTTTCTCCGGCTACGCGGCGGAGCCCAACTACGACAATATGTTTGCCGGGTCGAATTTTGACGCGGAGGACTTTGACGATTATAACGTGATCCAGCGGGATATGCAGGTGGACGGCGGCTTGAAGCCCGTGACCGAGGCGGATGTGATCCGGGTGCGCCGTAAGGCCGGACAGGCCGTGCAGGCGGTATTCCGTTATCTGAATCTGGCCGAGGTGACGGACGAGCAGGTGGAGGCCGTGACTTACGCCCACGGCAGTAAGGACACTCTGAACCGCGACGTGGTGGCGGATCTGATGGGCATTGAGGAGATGATGAAGAAGGGTGTCACCGGCATCGACGTGGTCAAGGCCCTGGCGGAGACAGGTTTTGAGGATGTGGCGGACAGCATTCTGAATATGCTCAAACAGCGGGTGATCGGTGATTATATGCATACGGCGGCGATCCTGGATGAGAATTTCCATGTAATGTCCGGAGTGAACACGCCGAACAATTACATGGGGCCCGGCACGGGCTACCGGGTGGACGGCAAACGCTGGGAGGAGATCAAGCAGATCCCCCACCGCATTGACAGGCATAGATTTTAGGAGGGACGGATATGGAAATCAATGAATTGCTGGTACGGCAGATTACGGATGCAGTGATCCGGGAGCTGAATCAGGACAGATCCGCCGCTCCCGGCGGTGAGGACAGGATCGAGAAGGTGGATTACAGCGGTTATCCCCGGGCGAAGCAGGGGACGGATCCCAAGGAAGTGGTGATCGGCGTGGGTGCGGCCTTCCAGACCGTGATTAAAAACACGATCACAGGTATTCCTCTGGATGATGTGATCCGGAATATCATAGCCGGTATTGAGGAGGAGGGCATGACGGCCCGGGTGGTCAAGAACCTGAAAACCTCCGATGTGGGCTTTATCGGTCTGGAGGCGGCGAAGCTTTCCGGTTCCGGCATCGGCATCGGCCTGCAGTCCAAGGGAACAACAGTCATCCATCACAAGGATCTCTACCCGCTGTCCAATCTGGAGCTTTTCCCCCAGGCGCCCCTGATGACCCTGGAGACCTATTTCAATGTGGGAAAGAATGCGGCCAAATATGTGAAGGGCGAGAAGGTGCTGCCCATCGCCTGTACCAACGACCCGATGGTCCGGGCGAAATATCAGGTGAAAGCGGCGCTGATGCACATCCAGGAGACAGACCAGCTGTCCCCGGAATTAAATATGATTGAATGGACGGTGTGAGACGATGAGATATCCTTTGGGCGAATATGAAGCGGATTCGATTACTTCCAAGACGGGCAAGAAACTCTCCCAGATTACGTTAGATGAGATCCGGCGGGGCAACATCACGGCGGATGATATCAAGATCTCCCGGGAGATGCTGGAAAAGCAGGGCGCGGTCTGCAGGGAGAATGATAACCCGGCCATGGAGCAGAATTTTATCCGGGCCTCGGAGATGGTGAACATCCCGGATGATGTGATCCTCACCATGTACAACAAGCTGCGCCCCAACCGTTCCACGAAGCTGGAGCTGGTGCAGATGGCCCAGACCCTTCTGGAACAGTATCATGCGCCGAACTGCGCAAAACTGGTCATGGAAGCGGTGCAGATCTACGAAAAGAGAGGAATCCTTCTGGAATCATGAAAACGGTTGCGGGAATTGACATCGGTAATTCGACAACTGAAGTATGTATAGGCGTCTTTGACGATCGGGGACAACTGAGCTTCCTCTCCGGCGCGTCCACCCGCACCACGGGAACCAAGGGGACGCCGGATAATGTGCGGGGCATCCGCACGGCCCTGGAGATGGCGGTGCAAAAAACCGGCACGCCCAGGGTATATCCGGATATTCTGCTGCTCAATGAGGCGGCTCCGGTGATCGGCGATACGGCCATGGAGACCATCACGGAGACGATTATCATGGAGTCCTCCATGATCGGGCACAATCCATCCACTCCGGCGGGAGCCGGCCAGGCGGTGGGGGAGATCATAGAGATCGGCCATCTCTCCCAGGCCGTACAGGGGCGGGATTATATCGTGACGGTGCCGGAGCAGGTTTCCTATGAGTCGGCGGCGGAACTCTTAAATTCCGTGCAGGGGATGATTTCCGTGACGGGGGCCATCCTGCAGCGGGACGAGGCGGTGCTGGTGTATAACCGTCTGCGCCATAAGATACCGATCCTTGACGAGGTGGCGAAGCTTTCGCAGATCCCTGAGCACAAGCAGGCGGCCGTGGAGGTGGCCCTGCCGGGACAGACGATACATATGTTGTCCAATCCCTACGGGATCGCCACTCTGCTGAACCTGGATGCGGAGGAGACCCGCCAGGTGATGCCTATTGCCAAGAGCCTGATCGGCAAGCGCAGCGCGGTGGTGATCAAGACGCCGGGGGGCAATGTGCGGGAAAACGTGCTGCCCGCCGGGGAGATCTATATCTCCGGGGACAGCGAGCAGACGGTATCCATCGACGCCGGGGCGGAGGCCATCATGGCGGCCGTCCATGCGGCGGGCACGGTGCGGGACATTGCGGGGCAGGAAAACAGCAATGTGGGCCATATGCTGCGCCGGATCAAGGGCGGCATGAAGACCGTGTCCGGCCAGGCGGAGAGCAGCATCCGCATTACGGACATCCTGGCCGTGGATACGCTGGCCCCGGTGCAGATTTCCGGGGCGCTGGCGGGAGAGACCTGCATGGAGAAAGCCGTGGGTGTGGCGGCCATGGTAAAGACCAGCCAGCTTCCCATGCGGGAGATTGCGGACAGGCTGCAGTCGGAACTGGGCATAGAGGTGCGGGTGGCCGGTGTGGAGGCCGTGATGGCGTCCATGGGGGCCATGACCACGCCGGGGACGAAGCTGCCCCTGGCCATCCTGGACATGGGCGGCGGTTCCACCGACGCGGCGCTGGTGACGGAGGAAGGCCGTGTGGCCGTGACTCATCAGGCCGGGGCGGGGGAGCTGGTGACGATGCTGATCCAGACGGAGCTTGGTCTGCACAGCCGTATCACGGCGGAGCGCATCAAGCGCTATCCCCTGGCGAAAGTGGAGAGCCTGTTCCATATCCGGCTGGAGAGCGGCGAGATCCGCTTCTTCGAGGAGCCGTTGAGCCCGCGTCTTTTTGGCAGCGTGGTGCTTTTAGAACCGGAGGAGATGGTCCGGATCGAGGAGGATCTTACCCTGGAACAGATCGTGGACGTGCGCCGGGAAGCGAAAAAGAAAGTATTTGTTACGAATGCCCTGCGGGCCCTGGAAACCGTGGCACCGGAGCATAATCTGCGGCGAGTGCCCAACGTGGTGCTGGTGGGCGGTTCGGCGGAGGATTTTGAGATTCCCGAGATGCTTCTGGAAGAATTGGCCAACTACCGGGTACTCTGCGGGCGCGGCAATATCCGGCGGACGGAAGGCCCCAGGAACGCGGTGGCCACGGGTCTCGTGATGTCCTGGTGGAATAGCCGGGAAACGGGCAGATAAACAGGCGTGCCGGACGGAAGACTCTGCACTGTTTGGATGGAGTGAGTGATATGCAGACAAATAAACCAGCCGTTCATCTCTATACGGTGGACGATACACTGCCCGCCATCCGGGAGATCTGCGCCGGGATGGAGGAAGAGGGCGTGCCCTGGAATATCCTGCGGATGGACGGGACGGCCCCGGCGCTGGCCCATCGGGCGGCCACAGACTCCGTACTGGAGGCCGGGATCGGTCTGACTGCCGGGGAAGTGGCGCTGCAGATGCGAAAGGTGGCCGAGAATCGTCCCCTGTTTATGTTCACAGCCCCCACGGCGGAGCAGTACAGGATGATCGGCACCAACGCGGCCCGGGCGGTAAAGAAGAAACGGTTTCGCATGGCAGAATGATGATAGCGTGTGATTGACAAAGGGCGGGATATGCCGCCCGGTAGGGGATAGTATGAAGATTTACACAAAGACAGGTGACCGGATGACCACCGGCCTGCTGGATGGCACCCGCGTGTCAAAGAATGATGTGCGGCTCCATCTGTTGGGGAATATGGATGAATTGAACAGCTATATCGGACTGGTCAAGAGCCTGACTCAGGACAGGGAGCAGTTTGAGGAGTTTTCGCAGATCCAGCGGAACCTCATGCAGATCATGTCCGGGGTGGCGGACTCGGCAGAGGAGCCCGAAGACCGTCTGTTTGCTTTTCCGGAGGAGGCTGTGGTCCGTCTGGAGGAGAGGATCGACCGGATAGAGGAAGCTTTTGCACGGATAAAAGATTTTGTGCTGCCGGGAAGCACATACTATTCGGCCCAGATCGACGTGGCGCGCACGGTGGCCCGGCGCTGTGAACGGTGGTTTACGGCAGTGTCGGAGACCTATCCTGTGGATGCGGTGGCGGCCCGGTATCTGAACCGCCTTTCGGACTATCTGTACATGACGGCCCGTTATGTGGATGCAAAAAATAAGGGTATGACCCTGGCCCAGCAGATGGTAAAAGCTGTGGCGGGGGAGAATGCGCAGGATATAACGGCTATAGATACGGCCGTTGTAACAAAGGGCGATGTTCCGGGCGGTCAGGGAGAGGCTGTTTCCGTAACGGCAGATTGCAGCGGAGGTGGAACCGCCGGGCAAGAACGGAGCATGTCTGAATCAGAGAGCATACCGGAGCTCTCGGCGGAAGAAGGACAGAAAAACTTAGAGGCCCTGGGGAAGAAGTTCAATACCACCTACAGCACCATTTATACTTTCTGCCTCTGTGATCCGGAGGGAGAGCGGCTGGCGACGAATTCTCTTGCCAGTCATTCCGTGGCGGTCCATGAGTCCATGGCTGCTGCCCTGGATGCCTTGAAGCGGGCGAAGAGGGACGGAGAAGCGGCGGCCACACCGGAAAAAAGCGGCGCAGCCATCTACAAGAAAGGGCATCTTCTCGGCAGCCTGGGGGTTTACGGCAGTAATGAGAAGTCCAATAATGAGAAAATTCAGGCAGCTCTTGATTTCTTCGGGGAAATATAAGATGCTGTGAAGAAAAGCCGCTGAGAGGGCGGCTTTTTTGCATAGTGTAGTATATAAAGATGTCGGGCAGAGGAACCGACATTTTTATGTGTAAAAATTCGGATTATAAGGGTTGCGCTTTTTATTTTACCACAGTTCGGCAATGTCATAGATCAGTTTCTCGGATTTCTGCCAGCCCAGGCAGGGGTCCGTGATGGATTTGCCGTAGCAGCCCTCCCCGATTTTCTGGGCGCCGTCTTCGATATAGCTCTCGATCATCAGGCCTTTGACGAAGCCTCGCAGAGACGGGTTCAGGTGAATACTGTGGAGTACCTCCTTGCTGATGCGGATCTGTTCCAGGTACTTTTTGCCGGAGTTGGAATGGTTGGTGTCTACGATCACGCTCATGTTCTTCAGGCCGGCTTCCTGATAGATCTCATGTAAATGATTCAGATCCTCATAGTGATAGTTCGGGGTACTGGTGCCGAAGCGGTCCACATAGCCGCGCAGGATGGCGTGGGCATAGGGGTTGCCGTCCGTGTGTACTTCCCAGCCCCTGTACAGGAAGGTATGGCCGCTCTGGGCGGCAACGATGCCGTTCATCATGACAGAGAGATCGCCGCTGGTAGGGTTCTTCATACCCACGGGGATACCGATACCGCTGGCAGTGAGGCGGTGCTGCTGGTTTTCCACAGAGCGGGCGCCAATAGCCGCATAGGACAGGATATCGGACACATAACGATGATTTTCCGGATAGAGCATCTCGTCGGCACAGGTCAGGCCGGTTTCCCGGATGGCCCGGGTGTGCAGCTCCCTCACTTTCACCAATCCCTCAAACATATCCGGAGCTTTGTCCGGGTCGGGCTGGTGCACCAGTCCCTTGTAGCCGGCCCCCGTGGTTCTGGGCTTGTTGGTGTAGATCCGCGGAATAATAAAAATCTTGTCCTTGACCTTTTCCTGGATTTTTGCCAGGCGATACGTATAGTCCAGCACGGAATCCTCGTTGTCTGCGGAGCAGGGACCGATGATCAGGAGGAATTTATCCAGAGCTCCCTCGAAGATGGCTTTCATCTCCCGGTCGCGGGTCTCTTTAATAGCGGCGATGGTGGAATCCACCGGGAACTGCTCTTTCACTTTTTTGGGAATCGGCAGTTTTCTTACAAATTTCATATCCATTTCCATAATAATATTCTCCATTTGTATATAATACTTCCAGTGCACTGGTATTCTACCACAGCCTGCGGGGGAAAGTAAAGCGGGGATTGCAGGTGAAGGAAACCTGCAATCCCCGGGAATATGTATCCGAAAAATTAGGAAACAGATCATCAGATGGTCTGTGTTGGCGTCGTAATGTTATTTCTCTTTGGCAATGAAATGATAGGGCAGGGCCACGAAACAGACACCGCCGATCAGATTGCCGATGGTCACAAAGACTAGGTTCTGTACATAGCCACCCACGGTGATGAGCTGTTCGCCGGGATTTAAAAGACCTACACCCAGGATACTCATGTTGGCGACACTGTGCTCGAAACCGCAGACCATAAAGACCAGGATACACCAGGTGATCATGATCAGCTTGCCGGATTCGCTTTTCAGCTTGGTCGCGCACCAGACCGCCAGACAAACGCAGATGTTACAGAGAATGCCGCGGAAAAGCTGGGCCATGGGCGTCAGCGCCATCTTTGATGCGGAGGTGCTGGCAAAGAATCCGGCCACATCGGGATTGCCGCAGATGTCGCTCAGCTGGAATAAAAGCACCAGGAGCCAGGAACCTGCGAGATTGCCCAGATAACAGACGATCCAGAGCTTTATAGTCTCCATCCAGGGGATTTTTCCCTCGATGGAGGCAGCCCCCATCACCAGGTTGTTGCCGGTGAAAAGTTCGCATCCGGCCATAACCACCAGGCTCAAAGCTGCGGCAAAGGTAAAGGGCACAAAGAATTTAATCAGATCTGACCCGGCAGCGGTCAGAAAGCCTCCTATGGTCATGGAGACAAAGCTGCCGAAAGCGATAAACATACCGGCCACCATGGAAGAAATGAAGTATCCCAGAGGATTGGTTTTCAGCAGTTTCAACTTTCCCGCCGCCGCGTTGCAGACGGCGTCATATTCGGCACGAAACATAGGGATCCTCCTTATATAGCATAAATTTGAGCAAAAGAGAAGCCGGGAGCGTATCGGCCAGGGCCGATACGCAGATGATCCGGCTTTAACAGTCAGTTATAACGGCTTTTTAGAACAGACCGGTGATCTTTCCGTTCTCGTCCACGTCG
>DPJQ01000004.1:13018-13202 GCA_003542935.1 Lachnospiraceae bacterium
CCGTTCTCGTCCACGTCGATTTTCTCGGCGGCCGGTACTTTGGGCAGGCCGGGCATGGTCATGATCTCGCCGGTCAGGGCCACCAGGAAGCCGGCGCCGGCGGATACCTTCAGGTTGCGCACGGTGACGGTGAAGCCCCGGGGGGCGCCCAGCAGGGTCTGGTCGTCGGAGAAGGAGTACTGGG
>DPJQ01000022.1 GCA_003542935.1 Lachnospiraceae bacterium
GTGGAGGAGCGGGCGTCTTGACCGGCCCGCCTCCTTCCGGCCCTGTCCGGGAGGAGGAACTCTGAGTACACGCAGTTTCTTCCCAAGCGGGTGGAGGCGTTGATCTTATCGGCCTCGTGTTCGTTGACCTCAGAAGTTATCTCCCTGTGTGCCGAAAATGACATTCCCATCATGATGAATGACCGCTTCGGGATGCCCGTCTGGCGTACAGAAGCGGTTGTGGGCGGCAGTGTCCCGCTGCTCCGGCGGAGGCAGCTTCTTTTGGCTGAACGCCCCGAAGGGAGCGAACTCACACAGGCCTTGCTGGCGCAAAAGCTGGAGGCCCGAATTGTGTTTCTCCGCAATCTTGCTTCTAACCGCCGGGATGAGCGCGGATCCAAATTGAAGGAGGCTGCAGAGCAGATTTTCGAATATAAGCGGCAGATGGAAGAATTGCCGCATAAACCCATCCAGGAGTTGCGGCCGAAATTTTTGGGCTGTGAGGGCTCCGCGGGTCGGATATATTTTTCTGCGCTGAAAGACATTTTGCCCCCGGAAGCAGATTTCTTCGGTCGGGCAAGAGGATCAGGTTCGGGGGCCTTCAACCAGATGCTCAACTATGGGTATGGCGTCCTTTACCAGGATATGCTCCGCCTATGCTCACAGGCCAGGCTTGATCCCTATATCGGTGTTATGCACACGGATAACTATAATCGGCCTACATTGGTCTACGATTTAGTGGAGCCATTCCGGGCTGATGTAGAAGCCTGTGTCAGCAAATTATTCACACGGCGGCAGATCCGTACCGCTGAGCATTTCCAGACGGCGGATACAGGCCCCTGCCTTAGCGGAGCGGGAAAACGGATCCTTTTGGACACTCTTTACCAGAAGCGTAAGGATACAAAGAAAATGTCCCGGCTGGTAACTGGGTTGAAAAACGGGCTGGTCCAATGGGCGGCATAGGAGGTGGGAATATCTACTGGTGGATCATGTATGATATCTCCTCTCCCAAGCGCTTGCGCAAAATGGCAAAGCTGTGCAGACAACATGGGTTGTGCAGAATACAAAAAAGCATTTATATCGGAATGCTGTCCCAAGAGGAGATCATGGAACTGCGTGAGAACATTCTTAAGTGGATGCTTGCGACAGAGGATCGGATCATGATGATCCCCGCCGCGCATCGCAGTTTAAGGACCGCGATCACACTTGGAGATGACACCGTCCTGCGGGATGCCCAGGAAAACAAGGAGGTAATTTGCCTGTGATACGTTCAAGGGAGCGTCATGTTATGTGCCTGCAGCGTGGTTTTGCGGCAAAAAGCGGCGCAAACCGTTGCGGCGCAAGCCTGTTATCCATGTGGGCTTTTGGAAACCCAAGCGGCGTTTAAGCGATTTTTCTCCGTTTTGGCCCCGATCCCGCCTGTTGACTTTTGACCAAAAAGCGTGTATTATCAAGGTGTTCCGGGAAAACAGCTCTCTGAATGAGCAATCCATTAAAACAAGGATTGAGACCCAGATAATTCCCTGCCAGTTCGCGGCCATGCACTGACGCTCTGAATGAGCAATCCATTAAAACAAGGATTGAGACTCCGTGGCAACAGTCGTGTAGGTGTAGCGGTTGCCGCTCTGAATGAGCAATCCATTAAAACAAGGATAAAAGAATCCCGGCCGGGTATTTCCAAAGAGGAATATCCAGCCGGGATCTTTATTCACACCATGATCTTTGTTCGTACTGTTTTTGAAAAAATTCAGCAAAAATATCTGCTATACTGGTAACCAAGGACGGAGGCGCCGGACAGGGAACGGCGCCCCATCATCCGAGCTTTGGGGAAAGGAGGGAGTAAGATGAACCAGAATGGCCAAAACGCAGCCATCCAGGTGATGGCGTTGGCCGGGATGCTGGCCATGACAGCGGTCCTGCAGCTGGCGCCGGACACGGCTGCCGCAAGGGTGGCCCACGCTGTCCGCCAGGGACTGCGCGTCATCATTGACGAGGCGGTCTGACCGGGCCCGCCCGCGTTCCGCCCTGTCCGGAAGCGGGTTTCTGAGAATGGTTGGAAAATCCTGCCCGCTACACAGAATCCTGCGCAAGGCATTGCTCCAGCTTTTCCCGCAGCAGCTCCCTCAACTGCGGCGGCTGTTCCAGTACAACTGATTCGCCCAAATAGAGCAGCTTTTTAACAAGATCCTTCCGGTCAAACCGGAACAGGGAAAAGCGCAATCGGACGCTGCCGTCATCCAACCGCTGCGCGCTCATATCCAATGCGTTCTCAAACGTGAGGAAAGTCCGCTCCAAGGCGTTTTTCTGCGGACTGATCCGCAGGACTACCGGCTCTTTCTCCACTTGGCGGAGGATTACCTCTTGCAGCTGTTTTTCCGTGAAGGCATGGAATCCATCCAACTCCATGCCGGACAGCCGCTCAAGCCGTGCCTTAATGGGACGATCCTCCTCCGGGTTATAAAGGATTGCCCACCAGCGTCCGTCCAGTACGCTGTGTTCTATGCGGAAAGGGACAATATGTGCCGCTGGGATGAGACGTTCCTGTCCGAATGTACGGAAGCTGTAGCGCACCATTTGATGCCGTGCGATAGCTTCCAGCAGGGTACGGAATGTTTGCGGGTCAATATCTGGGGCAGGCGGCGTAGGGGGACGTTGGATTTGGGAAAACAATTCTCCACCGGCTTGGCCGCAGGCAACTTTTATGGAATCTCTGGTTTCCTGCTCCAGAAACAGCGCAGCCTCCGGCGTATCACAGAGATATTTCAGGTACGCCCGCTCAAGGGTAGGCAGCGGTACACGAACGGGAGGGAAGGCGTCCCCCAATGTGTATTTTCCGGTTTCCCCTTTTACAAGAAAGCCGGAATCCAAGAACTGCTTCCGGATGTCCAGATACAGATCGGGCGCATGGTTTTCTGCCAGAATATCGCGCAGTTCTTGGTCGGAAAAACAAGGCTTCCTTTTTGCCATTGCCAGCAGATCGAAAGCAAATTGGCACTGACTGCTGTAATATTCATGAAAGAGTTCCATAATGTTTTAACATCCTTTTCAATTCCTCCCGGATTTCCTGATCCAGCGTATGCTGGCCGGGACAAATGCGAAGATAGGGATAATAACTGCGCAGCAGGGGCTTTAATTCTAATGGATCACGCACTGTTGCGCAGTAGAACAGGCCCGCTTTGCGCTGAACGACCTCTCCGACAAAAATCTCACGCTGGAACTGCTGAAAAAGGAAAGAATCCGCTGAGAGAAGTAATTGAACTTCCACGCGGACAGGAGAACGATCAGCAGTAGAAAGATATGTATTCGAAAGCCGGTCTTGAGCTATTTTCTGATAGGGTGCAGCTTGAAAAGTTTCCTTTCGTACGGTACACTGGTCAATCAGGCGGAGACGTATCCGCAGCGCCTGACCAGCTTCCGTATCAACACATACAAGATACCATCTGCCCATGCGCGGATCTAACTGCACATAGAGAGGCGCAGCTTGGAATGTCCTGTTATCCTTTGTCAGCTTTACCAACTGGTGGTTCTGACACGCTTTGGCCAACTGGCAGACAAGCTGCTCATCAAAAACACTGCGGCAGCAGTTATCCCGGAAGAGGAATGCGTCCCCGGGCGGCAACCAGCCACGGATAAAAAATTCCCGCTGGATCGACCGCCGCAAAAACTCTGCCGGAGTACGGGGAAAACCACCATACGCAAAGAGGGCTGTCAGCTGATACAGCGCAGTCAACTGCCCCCTGTCAAGGCCGGACAGCGGATCCAGTGGAGGCTGGTACTGACGTCTCCGCTTTTCGATATATCCCAAGTCCTCCATTCGGCGAAGCTGCCGCCATAGTGTCGAAAGGATACCGGTATCAGGCAACCCGGGCAGTTGTTCCGCCCTCAAGCAAAGCTGCGCTTGTGTAGAAGGAAGTTGGGTAAGAACCAACAGGGACAAGCAGATTCGCTCCGTTTTCACGCTATGCAGGAAGTAAGAAGCTGTCAGCCAAGGGGTACGGTTTGTAAAATAGTCACGGCGGATATAGAAGTACCTCCGTTTCCCATCCTGTTTTGAAAGTAGGATGTAAGGTGGCAAAATGCTTAAAAGCCGCTGAAGTTCTTTGTCGTATCCGCTTTTTTTCATTACGCCCTGTCGCTCAAAATCCTCACGGCTGAAAAAACCGTAGGTATAGATATGCTCCAGAACGGGCCGGATGCGGTTATAGTCCCGGATCAACTCCCGCGCCATAGGCGATCCCCCTTCCTTATTCTCCAGTATAACAGATTTTGAGGCAGAAAGAAAGGTTGCGTTTTGCTATGCACCATGATAAAATGGATTTCAGAGCCGGTGATCCATTAAAACAAGGATTGAGAC
>DPJQ01000241.1:0-539 GCA_003542935.1 Lachnospiraceae bacterium
GGTTGAGTGAAAAGTTAAATTCCGCATGAAAAGTTAAATTCCATACTGGAGAGTAAATTCAATATTTAGGGTTTGACGAAATGTGTCAAACCCTTTAAAGTGGAATTTAACCAGATAACGGTCAGTTTTCTGCTATAAACAGACATGAAAATAAGACAACTGGAATCGCGCCCTGTAAGACTGAATTCCACTTGCCTGACATAAGCAGTATGGAGCCTGTATCCGCAGATTTTTTCTGTTATCTGGTTTTATTTTTTCAGTAATGCAGGTGTTAATATAATCTCATCGGCAGGGATTTCCGTGAGGGCAAAAAAATTTAAAAGCTCCTGAGGGAGCATAAGGTTTGCCAATGCCATAGGGGACAATCCTCCAAGGCTTTGGCGGGATGCACTATTGATATGGCTCATCATCAGGTTAATGTCACATTGTGAGTACTCATCAAAGGAGGATCCTTTGGGACATATTTTGCGGATATATTCATGGTTTTTCTCACAATGAGGTTTTTGCCAGGAACACATCGGATCACAGTAATAAATACT
>DPJQ01000241.1:835-3392 GCA_003542935.1 Lachnospiraceae bacterium
GCCCCTGTCAGTGAGGATCAGGGAAAATATGTTGGAAAAGGCAAAAGTTCCAATGGCGTGTTCAATGGAGTCGAATACAGCTTTCACATGGCGGGCCTCTTTGCTGTCCAGAAGGTAGGCCATCATGAAAGAACAACAGTCAAAATGAAAAGTAAGCAATACTTTACGGGAACCTTCACAGCCGAGTACGGTATCCATTTCTGTGATTTTGGTATCAGGGAACTCCTTTAAAAACGATAGGAAATCCTTGAAGGTACGGCCTTGGTAAATGGCTCTGTCAACTGGGTCGGAAGAAGTGGAAGAACGGACTTTATATTTTACTTTTTTAGGAAGATCAATGTTTTTTACACTGAGGGCACCGGATTCGATGTAATTATAAAGAGTCTTTTCAGAGCAAGAGATTTCAGGATGGCTCTGTAGAATCATGTAAGGGGACTGGCCCTGCATGATGAGAGGGGTCACCAGCTCGTCGAGTTTCGTCAGATCATCCGGGGAAATATTGATACCGTTTCTTGATTCCACCAAAACGGTCCGGTAGTGCCTGTGAGCGGTAGCAGCCCGATAAAAAGCTTTATCCAGACGACATGTGCTTTTTTTATTGCAGGCATTGCAGACAAAAGGGGCTTTATCCAGCTTAGGGCAATGGTAGCTGCGAGGGATAAAATCCACACAATGGGAGTTACAGTGATTGCAGAATCTGCACATTCTTTTACAGACGGGGGCAAAGATTCCACAAATGTTCTTTTTCTTACAGTCCTTGGCCAGAACGCATTTATTATTCGGTTCATTAAAATGGTTGTGTTCCTGGACAGAGCGGTGCTTTTTCACCTCCTTAGAGATTGTGGTCGGATCTTTTTCCAGTTGTAAGGCAATACTGCGAAAGGAATAACCTTGATCGAGAGCTTTTTCAATAATGATGCGATGATCCATAGTCATATGTTTGTGGTTTCCGGGTATTGATATAGACATAAGTACCTCTTTTCTACTGCGGATAGGAGGCACTAAGAATGATAAAGGATGAGACTGAGAAATGTAAGAGTAAATTCAGCATGAGGATGGAATTTAGAATTTCACTCAAGGGGGAAAACTCGAACTTATATAAATATTGAAAATCAAAGTTACATATGCTATACTGTCGATAGACAAAAGCAGTGATAAGTCCATATGGACGAAGAAACGAATCCCCGAACTGTATTGCCGTACAGTCCGGGGATTCTTCTTATCTTTTATACTGGCAAAGCTCCCAGTAGGTTATTTGTTGTCCTTATGACCGCCATCTAACCATTTGATGATGTAGTGACAAGCTACACCAGCCGCAACAGCAGCCAAAAAAGCAGTGATAACTTCCATATGTACACCTCCTCCTGTTGCCAGGTATCGGTAGGACAACATAGATATTATATCCTATTTTCAAAACGTCGACAACGATCGACATTCTTAGTTATTCAATTTTCACCACCCGGTATTCCCCGGCATTTCTGACGGCCTCTTCGATCAGCGCATCGGGAATTTCTCTGTCCAGAAACAGTTCTATGTATTCTGCCTCTCCTTCTTCCTTTCGGAATACCACATCCGTGACATGATCCAGCTGCTGCAGCGCCTCCTTTATCCGGGTGCGGCACATATCGCAGCCGATGCCGTCCACATAGACGGCTTTGTAATCCAGGCGTTCGATTTTAAAGATGACGGGCCTCGTGCCGTCCGAACAACAGGTGATCATGACCCGCTCGTCCTTCATCCAGCCCCGCATAATGGAGCCGCCCTGCAGTCCGGCGTAGATGTAGCGGGAAATCGCGTCCCACAGCTCGGAGCAGTGGGGCAGCTTGGGTCCGCCCGCCACGGTATCCGGGTCTGCGGAGGTTTTCACCAGGGTGTCCAGGCCCATGTGCCAGAAGTCGTCCCACTCTTCGCCGCGGCGGAAAATGAAGGTGTCTCCCACGTTGTAGCAGGGGCAGGCTCCCGCCTGGGGGTCCGCGCAGTATTTCTCCTGCAGTTCCGGATACAGCTTTTTGTCAATGACCGTCACTTTTACCATGTGCTTCATCGCATTCACTCCCATTGATGCAGATAAACAGATTATACCCCCGTATACCGTGGAACGCAACTCGTTTTCATCTCAGCTTTTGGCCGCCGCTTTGCCCGGAGGTCCGGAGGAATCCCCAATTGATCAATAGGTTGAAACAAAAACCGGGAACCGGAGGTTGACGAACGTACCCTTCAGGCGTTATAATAACATGGTTTATCATAACAAGCTGGAAAATGGAGGAAGAGGCATGTGGATCGCGGATCAATGGCGGGATTATGAGCTTTTGGACTGCGGCGGCGGCGAGCGTCTGGAGCGCTGGGACCGCCGGTTTCTGGTGCGTCCGGATCCTCAGGCCATCTGGGAGACGCCCCGGACCGACCCGGCCTGGAGCCGCGCGGACGCCCGGTATCACCGGTCCCGCAGCGGCGGCGGCCACTGGGAGAAGAACGCCCTGCCGGAGAGCTGGAAAATCCGGTACCGGGATCTGACCTTTCAGGTAAAACCCATGAATTTCAAGCACACCGGCCTGTT
>DPJQ01000116.1 GCA_003542935.1 Lachnospiraceae bacterium
GATTTTCCGGATGTACTATGTGGATGGGATGACACAGCAGCGGATCGCGGGGAGGGTGCATGTAGCACAGTCAGTTGTTAGCGAAAAAATATCAAAGTTTTTAAATTCCGATAAAAACGATAAAAAGGTGTGATAGAATCAAAACTGGGGATTCCAGGAGGAGAACCTGCCGCCTTTCCAGGAATTCCGAGTACAACCAACTGCATTAGTTTCCTTTCGCAAGAACAGCACTGGCCTGACGCCGGTGCTGTTCTTGCGTGCGGAGAAAGGCGGATGCCATGCCTATATACAAACGTTGTCCCCGATGCCATAAACGCATCCCAAGCGGGAGTACATGCCCGTGCATCAAACAGAGATACCATGATTACGACCGTATGAGCCGCGATCCAAAAAGTAATAGCTTTTATCACAGCTCCGAGTGGGAAAAAGTGCGCGAAAGGGCCATGGAATTGGACGGAGGGCTGGATGTCTATCAGTATATGGAGTCGGGAAAAATCGTGGCAGCGGATACGGTGCACCATATCATCCCCCTGCGTGATGACTGGGACAAAAGATGCGAGGTATCCAACCTCATATCCCTGCACCACGATACCCACAGCATGATCGAACAGCTGTATAAAAAGGATAAAGCAGGTATCCAGGAGAAACTGAAACGCATGGTGAAAGCGTACAGGGAGCAGGACGCCGGGGGAGGGGCGGTCTGAAAAGTTTCGCGAATGTCCCATCCGACCACACTGCTCCTGATCCTTACGCAAAATTCTAAATATCTTCAAAAAGTTGGCAGAGCGGGGAGATGGACGGCATGGGAAGGAACAGGAAGCCTCTGGATGCCCAGGCGGGTAACCTGACCGTGGACACAAAAGAGAGGAAGGCCGCGGAGGAACAGGCGGTGGCAACGGACAAAGACCAGATACAGAAGCCGCCGACCTGGCTGATCGACAGTGTGGCAAAAAAGGAATGGAAGCGTGTGGTGAAAGAGCTGGATAAGATCAGCCTGGTCGGCAACCTGGACAAAAACAACCTGGCCGGCTACTGCAACGCTTTTGCAAATTATCTGAAGGTGACGAAGCTTTTAAAAGGCCAGGATTACTGCATCGAACGGGAAACCAGGACAGGGACGATCATAGTGAAGAACCCGCTGGTGGACATCCAGAAATCCTATGCTGAGGAGATGCGCCGGTTTGCTTCCCTGTGCGGTATGACTATTGACGCCAGGCTGAAAGCCGCGGCGGCGAAAACGGAGGCTGAAGCAGAAAACATGGAAAAAAAGTTTGGGGAAATATGACACTGTATGAAGAAATCATGAAATACGCGATGGACTGTGTAAATGGGGAAACCATTAGCGGGCAGAAACATATATGGGCGTGTAAAAGGTTCCTTGCGGATGCGGCCCGCGCCGCTGCCGGGGATTTTCCCTATTACTGGGATGAGGCAGCGGCCCGGAACATTGTGGATTGGTTCGCCCTGCTGCGGCACTCCAAAGGCGTGCTGGCCAGGCAGCCGATCCAGCTTGTCCCCTGGCAGAAATTCCGAATCTGCCAGCTCTATGGCTGGAAACGGAAAGCGGACGGGAGGAGGCGTTTTAAAAAGTCATTTACCGAGGTGGCCAGGAAAAACGCAAAGTCCCAGGAGGAAGCGGGGATTGCCCTGTATGAGATCGCCGTGATGGCGACGAAAAACGGGGAAGCTTATGAATTTTATACCGCCGGCGTCAAACGCGACCAGTCAAAAATTGTGTTCAACGAAGCGGGTCTGATGCTGAAAGGTTCCCCGCTCAGGACAAAGTTCCGGGTGACCAGGGACAAAATTACCCACATAAAGAGCGGCAGTTTTATCCGGGCCCTCAGCGCGGAGGACGGGCGGAAGGGGGACGGGACGAACCCGGCGGGTCTGGTAGTGGATGAATACCACCTTCACCCGACGACAGAGTTTTATGATCTGGGCCTTGGCTCCAATACAAAGGAACCGCTGCTGATGATTATTACCACGGCAGGAAAGGATTTATCATTCCCCTGCTATACAACAGAGTATGCCTATTGTTCTGACGTGCTGGATCCGCATTCGGACGTCAGGGACGACGAATATCTGATAGATATCTGCGAACTGGATCGGGAGGACTATGAGAACATAGACAACCTGGAAAACCGGGAAGTCTGGAAGAAAGCAAACCCGATCCGCATGTCTTATCCGGAAGGCGTGGAGAAAATTGAGGGGGATTACCGGATCGCCAGGCAGATCCCGGAGCATATGACCGCTTTCCTCACCAAATGCATGACTGTCTGGGTGCAGGCAAAGGAAAACGGCTACATGGACATGGCGAAATGGAAAGCCTGCCAGGTAGACGCCATTCCCATAGACACTGCGGGGATGGATGTGTATGTGGGCTTTGATATGTCGGCCAAGATCGACCTGACATCCGTGGCCTTTGTGATCCCTTTCCGGTCCGGGCAGAAAGATGCCACAGGGGAGGAGGTCATCAAGTACATTGTCTATTCCCATTCCTTCATCCCTAACCGGGAGAAGCTGGCCGAGAGGGTTGCCAAAGATAAAGTAGATTATGACGCCTGGGAACGTATGGGCTTCCTGACGGTGACGGATACGCCTATTGTCGACCAGAACGCCGTCATGAAGTACGTGCTGGATACCTGTGCCGCGAACGGATGGAAGATCAACACGTTATGCTTTGATCCGGCCAATGCAGGCAAGCTCATGATGGACCTGTCCGATGAGGGCTACGATGTGGAGGAGGTATTCCAGAGCCACAAGCATCTGAACGAGGCCACCCAGGGATTCCGGGAGCAGGTGTACAGCGGCAATATCCTCTACACCTATAACCCGCTGCTGAATTATGCCATGGGCAACGCGGTGGTGCGGGTCAGCAACGGCCTGATCAAGATAGACAAGGATGCTACTACGAAGCGGATCGACCCGGTGGACGCCGTACTGTGCGGATACAAGCTGGCGATGTACCACACGTTTACTCCCGGGTATCTGGAGATGATCGATAAATTCTTAGAAAGCGAATGGTGATATGGGAAAAAGGAAGCAGGGAAAAGTGAGGTTTTCAGACAGGATAAAGGATGCCTGGAACATCCTGACCAGGCCGGAGGCGGACACGGATGATGAGGAGCTGCTGGAGTGGCTGGGGATTTCCGGTGTGCGCAAGGATCTGGTCGGCGAGGTGACATATTATACCTGCCTGAAGATGCTGAGCGAGACCATGGGAAAGATGCCGTTGAAATATTACCAGGATACCGGGAACGGGCGGATCCGGGCAGATCCCACGGACGCCACCTACCGTCTGACGGTGCGCCCCAACGAGATCATGACGCCCACCACCATGTGGAGCACCGTGGAGCAGAACTGCCAGCATTACGGCAACGGCTATATCTGGATACGCCGGGTGTTTGAACGGGACAGGTATGGGGGACGGTACAGGCTGATCGACCTCTGGCCTATGCAGAGTACCTGCGTATCCGTATTTCTTGATGATAAAGGCGTGTTTGGCGGGGCAGGGAAGCTGTATTACCAGTATAGCGATCCGAAAACCGGGGAGCAGTACCTGTTTAAAAGCGACGAGGTTATGCATTTTAAAACCTGGTACAGTTTCGACGGCCTGATGGGCAAGCCGGTCAGGAAAATTCTGGAAAGCACTGTGGGGGGCGCCATGGAAAGCCAGAATTATATGAACAGGCTTTATGAAAACGGCATGACGGCCAGCATGGCCATGTATTACCAGGACTGGCTGGATAAAAAAAGAACAGAAGAGATGCAGAAAAAATACGCGGATGCGCTCTCCGGGCCAAAGAATGCGGGCAAAGTGGTGCTGGTGCCCGTGGGCCTGAAGCTGGAGCCGCTAAACACCAAGCTGACCGACGCCCAGTTCTTTGAGCTGAAAAAGTATTCCGCCCTGCAGATCGCCGGGGCCTTCGGCATCAAGCCCAATCAGATCAACAATTACGAAAAGTCCAGCTATGCAAACAGTGAGATGCAGCAGCTGGCTTTTTTAGTGGATACCATGGCCTACCGGCTGAAGATGTACGAAGAGGAGATAAACGGCAAGATCCTGAGCCCCCAGGAGGCGAAAGAAGGATATTTCTATAAGTTCAATGAGAAAGCCATCCTCCGCACGGACTCCAAAAGCCAGATGGAGAATATGGCCAGGGCCGTCAATAACGGCATCTACACGCCGAATGAGGCCCGGGAGTATCTGGATAAGCCGGATAAAGAGGGCGGTGATATTTTGATGGTCAACGGAAATTACATCCCTATAACCATGGTAGGGGAGCAGTATAAAAGCCAGAATGGCGATCCGCCACAGGGGCCGCCAATCCCTGAAAAATGGCTGGGGAAAACAGGAGAAAGGGGATGAATAACATGCCAACACTACAGCTTATAAGCCGGGATAAACAGGCGGGCAGGCTGGAAATCTGCAACCAGACCACAGAAAAGGCAGACCTGTATATCCTGGGCGACATTGTTTCCGACGGGTGGGGGAAATGGTGCGACGAGGATACCTGCCCCAAAGATATCACAGACTTTTTGTCCGGGCTGGGGGAGGTGCAGGAGATCAACCTGCATGTCAACAGCGGCGGCGGGTCTGTGTTTGCGGGGATCACCATCTATAACATGTTAAAAAGGCATCAGGCGAAAGTCACCACATACATAGACGGCATCGCGGCCAGCATCGCCTCGGTGATCGCCTGTGCCGGGGACCGGGTCATCATTCCGGCCAACGGCACCTTCATGGTGCACAAGCCCACCAACGGCTATTTCCTGGAGAGCCTGAACGCCGACCAGCTGCGGAAGGATGCGGACACCCTGGATTCCTGCCAGAAAGCGATCGTACAGGCTTATATGGGAAAGGCGAAGGAAGGGATCACGGAGGAGACCGTAAACGCCCTGGTCAATGAGGAAAGCTGGCTGGTGGGCGGGGAGGCTGCGGAATATTTTGACTTTGAGGTGGAGCAGGACGTCCAGGCCGCTGCCTGCGCCAGCGATTTCTTCCGGCAGTATGCCCATACGCCTGAGGGATTAGACGCGGATATGCCGGGGAACCAGGGGAAAGCCCCTCGCGTCTTAGGACAGCCGCAGGAGAAAAATGCCGCCGGGGGAGCTTTGGAAAGCGTCCTGTCCGGAAGAGGGCTGGACACACTGGCGGATGCAGTGATGGCCAGGATCAGGGCGAAGGAAGCAGCCCGGAAAGACGAAGAGACCGAAAAAATAAAAAAAGAGCTGCTGGGAGACCTGTACCTGTACGGGGCATAATCTTCCGGGGCGGAAAAGGAGAGCAATATGAGCAAAGAATTACTGGAACTGTTGGACAGTATCAACAGGAAAAAAGAAGAGGTAAAAAATCTGGTGCAGGAGGGGAAGAGCCCGGAGGCAAAATCGGCCAAAGAAGAGCTTAAAGCCCTGCAGGAGAAATTTGACCTCCTGAAAGACCTGGAAGACCAGGCAGCGGGCCAGGTGCACCGGGCGGCCGCAGCCGGTACGGCCCGGACGGCCGACGGGGAGGACGCCGTACATGCCTTTGCCGATGCGGCAAGGCACGGCTTCCGTGTAGAGAATTCCATGAATGAAGGGACCCCCGCCGACGGCGGCTATACGGTGCCCGAGGACATACAGACCAGGATCAATACCTACAGGGAGGCCAGGGAGTCCCTGATTGACCTGGTGGATGTGGAAACGGTATCCACGAACGAGGGCTCCCGTACCTTCAAAAAACGATCCCAGCAGACAGGCTTTTCTAAGGTGGCTGAGAGCGGAAAGATCGGGGCCAAGGCTACGCCGCAGTTCGAGCGGATGGATTACAATATTGATAAATATGCCGGCTGGTTCCCGGTGACGAATGAGCTGCTGGAGGATTCCGACGCGGCCATTACATCCGTGCTGACAGAGTGGATCGGCAACGAGTCCCGCGTGACCAGGAACCAGATCATCCGCACGGTGATCGGCACAAAGACAAAGACATCCCTTACCGGGCTGGATGACATCAAAAAAGCCCTGAATGTCACCCTGGGTGCGGCCTTCAAGGCCACATCCAAAATCGTGACAAACGATGACGGCCTCCAGTACCTGGATACATTAAAGGATTCTGACGGGAAGTACCTGCTCCAGCCGGTGCCTTCGGAGCCCATGAAGATGCGCCTTTGCGCCGGCGCAACTATGGTAGAGGTGAAAGTATACCCGAATGCGGACCTGCCTTCGGACACATCCACTGCCGGCAAGCGGGGGATCCCCGTCATCATCGGCGACCTGAAGGAGGGCATCAAGTTCTTTGACCGCAAACACCTGACGATCCTGGCCTCCAACCTGGCCCAGGCCGGTGACCTGAACGCTTTCGAGCAGGATCTGACGCTGTTCCGGGCGATCGAGCGGGAGGACTGCAAAGTCAAGGATGCGGAAGCGTTCGTCAACGGCGAGCTGGTCATTAACGACGCATCGGTCAAGGCCACACCGCCGGCAACGGAAACGGAGTCGGGCGGCAAAGCGTAAAAAAAGGAGGGGCAATATGCTGGAGCAGGTTAAAGCACGCTGCGGCATAGCCGTACCTGTCTATGACGGGGAAATCAGCGGATACATAGAGGACTGCCTGGAAGAAATGGCTGCCGCCGGCGTCCCCCGGCGCCTCCTTTTTGGGGAAAACAGCCGTGTCCTGACAGCGGTGACGCTGTATGTAAAAGCTTATATGGGCAATGACCGCTCAGATACCGGTAAATACCTGGACCTGTACCGGAAAAAGGTATTTCGGCTTACTTTGGAGGATGACGATGTGGAATAGGAGCATCAGCCTCCCGGTGAAAAAAACAGGGGGGACAAATAAAAACGGTTTCCCCGTGGATACGGCCTATGAGTACCTGGGAGGCATACCGGCCAACTTTACGGACGCGACCAGGAACGACGAGCTGCTGGCCATGCAGCAGGGGTACACGGCAGACCAGAACGTGGAGATCATGGCCTGTAACTACGGCGGCCAGCCGTTCCTGCTGGACGAGGCCACAGGGCAGCGTTACGAAATCCGGCGCACCCACAGGAAAGATAAATCCATGACTGTCCTGCTGACCTGCGAAAAACGGGAGCGGGGAAAAACGGGGGTAGGGACATGGCAAGGGCAAAATTGACGGGCTTTGAAGACCTGGAAAGGTTCCTGGGGAAACTGGAAGAGCCGAGGAAAATGGCAGTAAAAGCGGTGGACGCCGCCGCGCCGCTGGCAGAAAAAAGGCTGAAAGCGGAGATTACCAAAGCGGCCAACCGGAAGGACGCCCGGGGAAAACCTTACTCCACGGGGGAACTGGCGGCCTCCGTGGGCCGCACAAAAACGGGCGAGAACGAACTGGGCATATACAGCGTGGTACTCCCTATGGGGACAGACAAAAGAGGCCTCCGCAATGTGGAGAAACTGGCCTATCTGGAATACGGCGTGAAGTCAAAGGGACAGGCCCCCCATCCCGTCCGCCAGCGGACGGTAAACGCGGTGGAGGCAAAGTGCCAGAGGGTTATGGAGGAAACGGTTTACAGGGAGGTGGATAAGCTGTGACGGTGAATGAAAAGATCAAAAATGCCCTGGCGGGTTTCGGCATCCCGGTAACCACGGATTTTTTCGGCGGCGGGGAGGAGGAATACGTTACCTTCAATTATGCCGATGACCGCGCCGTAGCCTTTGCCGATGATGCCCCCCTGCTTGTGGCGGCAGATATGCAGATCCACTATTTCCTCCCGGCGGATAAAGACTGCCTGGAGGCGAAACGGGGGATGCGCAAAGCATTGTTTAGGGCCGGTTTCACCTATCCGGAGGTGACGGAATTTGTGGAGCCGGACAGTAACGTGAGGCACATCATATTTGAGTGCAGGATTGAAAACGATTATGAATTGGAGGGATAAAAGATGGCACATATTGGAATGAAATACCCGGTAGCAGCGCCGTGGAACGAAGACGGGACTTACGGGGAGGGCTTCGTGGTCGGGAAAGCAATCAAGTTTACCGGTACGGCAAACAAAAATGACACCACACTGCATGCAGACGACGGCATGTCGGAGACAGATAAATCCATCCGGGACTTGGGTGTGTCCCTGAATACCGATGACATTACGCTGAAAGTACAGGCGGATTTGCTGGGGCACGCCTATACGGCGGCCAGCGAGGCGGCGGAGGGCGCGGAGGCCGTGCCGGAATCCATAGAAATTGGATCGGAAGATTTGGCGCCGTATGTGGGGACCGGGTTTTATAAACGCCGGCGGAAAAATAACGTAACCTCGTTTACGGTAATCTGGCTGTATAAGGTCCAGTTCAGCGAGCCGAACGAGGAGGCGGAGACGAAAGCGGAAAATATAAGTTTCCAGACCCCGACGATCGAGGGCACGGCCTACCCGACGGCCATAACGGAAAACGGGGAGGAGAAAATGAGGATCGGCAAAAAGCTGACTTTCACAAAAGAATCCGATGCCAGGGCCTGGCTGAATAAGATGGCAAATATCGGACAGAAACCGTCCGAGGGAGGTGCGTAATGAGCGACCTCAGGCCGGAGGGCATAACGGTGGAGCTGGGCGGTAAGGAGTACCGCCTGCTCTTTACCATCAATGTGATTGACGAGATCCAGTCCAAAATGAATAAAGGGATCTTTGACGCCATGGACTATATAGCAGAGGCGGCGGAAGGGGAGCTGAACTGCGAGACCATCAGGGCTTTCTGCAGCATCGTGGCAATCCTGTTAAACGGCGGGGAAGAGGGCCCCCTGACGGGGAAGAATGTGGGCCGGTTGGTAACCAAGGATACTTACAGGCCCGTAGCCTGGGCCGTCATGGCCGCTTTCGGCCTGTCCATGCCGGAGCCGGATGAGGATGAAGATGACGACGGAGAGGACGATGAGGAGGACACGGAGGACCCAAAAGCATAGACCGGGCGGTGAACGTCGCCCGGATCCTTTATGCCGGGGCCAAAGTCCTGAACTATCCGGAAAAAGAAGTGTTCCGGATGACTCTGCGGAAATTCCATCTCCTGTACGATGAACACCTGGAAATGTCCGGCCTGAAGAAAAAAGAGGAGCTGGATCTGGACAGTATATTTTGAAAACAAATAAGAGCCCCGATTTCATGTGAAACCGGGGCTGCGGGTTAAATACTATGCTTGTATTTTAGAGAGAAGAGCTTCTTGTAATACTTGTGAAAAGTTTATCCCCATAGAAATGGCACGGTCATTCAGCCATGACGGTATGGTTAAAGTCTTTTTTAC
>DPJQ01000130.1 GCA_003542935.1 Lachnospiraceae bacterium
GCTATTGTGGCGGTGCCCAGCATTTTGCAGCAGAGTTTTGTTTCTGTGGGCAATATCATCATTCAGGGCGTTATCAATTCCTTTGGCTCCAGCGTCATGGCGGGCTACTCGGCGTCTATCAAGCTGAACAACCTGGTGATTACCTCTCTGACAACCCTGGGAAACGGGATCTCCAACTATACCGCCCAGAATATCGGGGCCAGGAAGCCGCGGCGGGTGAAAGAAGGATTCCGGGCAGGGGTCAAGATGGTATGGTTCCTGGGGCTGCCTCTGGCCCTTCTCTATTTCTTTGGAGGCAAATGGCTGTTATACCTGTTCCTGGATAACCCCACCGAGCTGGCCCTTGGAACGGGAATCAATTTCCTGCGGATCCTGTCCCCTTTTTATCTGGTGGTCTCGGCGAAGCTGGTGGCCGACGGCATCCTGCGGGGTATCGGAAGGATGACAAAATTCATGGCAGCCACCTTTACGGATCTGGTGCTCCGGGTGGTTTTTGCCCTGATCCTGTCGGGAACGGTCCTGGGTGCCACGGGGATCTGGTGCTCCTGGCCCATCGGCTGGACCATCGCCACGGTCATGTCCATTGTATTTTACCGAATGGAGAAACTCGATTAAGCTTCCGGGTTCCTGTGCTTTTTGACGGTACAGGAGTGCTTTTTTGCGCGGTGTGCGGAGCAGGTAATGGTTGCAATCCGCCGGCAGGGGTGGTAAAGTGGGGAGAAACCGAAATTCTGCCGCGCACAGGGCGCGGCGAATATTTTGTATGCTATGGTATGTGAAAAATATGCCGTTGGCAGGCATTTTATACGGAGGATACTGTATGAGTAAATTGCTGTATGCCGTCGTGGGCCTGATCGCCAAAATCCACAGCGCGATCCTGACCTGGAACGATTCCTGTGAGACGGTGCTCTCGGACAAGCAGCTCCACTTCCTGGTCATCGGTGTGGTCGGCATGATGATGCTGTTTGTGATATTCCCGCTTTTCAAAGCTTTGAGTAAAAACCATGTGCTGGTCATTGCATGGATCTATGTGTTTACGGTGATGGTCGTGCTTACTTTTGCCATCGAGATCGGCCAGGGCATTACCCACACAGGGACCATGGATTTCGATGACATAGTTTTCGGCCTGGTGGGCTTTATGGTGATGTTTTTGATCTTCGCGGCGATCCGGTCGATTATCCTGGCGGTGGTAAAGTTAATTAAATCCATGTTCTGACGCACACCGTGTGGCCGGGAACCGTAAAACAGGTCTCCGGCCTTATTTTTTCACTTTGCGGTCAAGGATCTGAAAAGTTGCCAGAGATGCATCCGCCGGGCCGTGGAGATGCCGATGTTTCCTGCGCAGAGTATCTGTATAATTCCAGATCTCCGGTGTGAGGGGCTCACCGGGATATATGAGGGGGATTCCCGGCGGATAGGGGATCAGGGCTTCTCCGGCTATGCAGCCCGCCGCCTCCGTCCAGGGAACAGTCTTTTTAGGGGCAAACCAGGCTTCCCGCGGGGAGAGGATGGCGGGGGGGAGTGAAGAAAATACGGCGGAACATTTTGGGGAGAATGCTCCGTTTTTTGTGTTTATGGATACAGTATCACAGTCTGTCTGGTTTTTGGTGCCGTATGGTAGATTTTCGGCCAGTTCTTCCGCCGTTTGCCTTACGGCTGCCAGCAGAACTTCCACATCTTCCTCCGTATTGGCGGCCGTGAGGATGGCCAGAGCCGTGTCTCCCTCGGCCATCTCCAGGTCAATATTATGTCTGTCGAACAGCAGACGGCGAAAGGCCTCCCCGCCTATACCCAGGTTTCCCGCATGAATGGTGAGGCGGCTGGGATCCAGACCTGCGATGCCCCGGAATTCGGCGCGGCCGGATTTGTCCATGAAATGTGTATCTGTCCATATGGCGGCTTCTGGTTCAGCCGGTTTTCCCGAACCGGCCAGCCCGCGTCCCGGGCAGTGTATTCCCGGAATGGCGTTCAGGCCGTTCCGGGCTTTTTGGCTCAGAACATATAATTTATCCATCCATTCTGTCCCATGGAGTGCCAGCTCCCGCCTGGCCAGATCTATGGAGACCATTAACAGATAAGAAGGGCTGGTGCTTTGCACCAGTTTCAGCGCCGCATCCACTGATCCGGAGGAAATCCTGTCGGAACCGATATGCAGTACGGAACTCTGGGTCAGCGCCCCTGTTACCTTGTGAAAACTCTGCACACACAGGTCAGCGCCCTGACGGAGGGCGCCCCGGGGGAATTTCTCAGAAAAATACAGATGCCCGCCGTGGGCCTCGTCCACCAGCAGCAATGCGCCGCGGTCATGGCAGACGTCTGCGATTGCCTGTACGTCACTGCAGAATCCCTGGTAGGTGGGGCTTACCAGGCAGACTGCCTTGCAGCCGGGGTGCTGATCAAGAGCCTGCACCACAGTCTGCGGCTTTATGCCGCCCCACAGACCGTAGTCTTCCAGATATTCCGGCAGTATCCACACCGGCACGGCGCCAGAGAGAACCAATCCCATCAGTATGGATTTGTGGGCGTTGCGGGGCACCAGAACTTTATCCCCGGGACGCAGCGCTGCCAGCAGCATGGCCTCATTGCCGCAGGTGGAACCGTTGACCAGAAAACAGCTGTGCTTTGCGCCGTAGAGCTCCGCCAAAAGCTCCTGGGCTTCCCGTATAGCGCCTTCCGGCGCGTGAAGGTCATCCAGCCCTGTGGCCTCCGTGAGGTCGTAGGAGAAAATGGAGTCTCCTACCTCATCCCGCCACAGTTTGCTGATCCCCCGCTCATACCGGTGCCCCGGAATACAGAAATAGCCGGGGCGCCGTTTCCGGTAAGCTGTCACCGCCTCGAACAGAGGAGCGCGGGACTGGCGGATTATAAATTCGGTATTGTGATTTGTCATGGCGTGCACTTTCTTTGTTTTTTGCTTATTATGCGGCATGCTATTGACGCTGTTAATTCTTTTCGGAATGTTTCTCGTAGCACTGCTTGCCTACATAGATAGGAA
>DPJQ01000008.1 GCA_003542935.1 Lachnospiraceae bacterium
CTGTGCATGTCCCGGATTGCCCATCGGGAGGGCTATCCCGAACTCGGCCTGTACTGGGAGAAGGCCGCTTACGAGGAGGCCGAGCATGCCGCTAAGTTTGCCGAGCTGCTGGGCGAGGTCGTTACCGACAGCACCAAGAAGAATCTGGAGATGCGTGTAGAGGCCGAGAACGGCGCTACAGCCGGCAAGACCGATCTGGCAAAACGTGCCAAAGAGGCCGGCCTTGACGCTATTCATGATACCGTTCATGAGATGGCAAGAGACGAGGCACGCCATGGCAAAGCGTTCGCAGGCCTGCTGAAGAGATACTTTGGTTAAGTTGAAAGGAGAACAGGGGTACCTGTTCTCCTTTTTTATGTCCTATTCGTCTCCTCTATGCCAGCGGTTCCGGCCTCCCGCAGGTGGAGGACACCGCCTCAAACCGGCCACTTTCACTGCTTTTCATCATCTGGCCGATGATATCCAGCACATGATACGCTATCTCTTTGCACGCCCGGCAGGGCCTTCCCTCCCGTATGGCCCGGGCCATCTCCGAGGGACCGAGCCCCCGGCAGTTCTCCCCATAGGCAAAGGTATTCTCCACCTCTTTCCACACTGCCGGACAGGCGGCGTCACCGCTGTATTCCAGAAGCTCATTTTTGCCGCCGAACTGGTTGGGATCCGTGAGCTTTAAGATCCCCTTTGTCCCATAGATCATAAACAGAGACTGATCCGGAAGGATGCTGTCGCCGTTCAGAGCGAAATTCCCCGTGATACCGTTTTCCAGCTCCACCACCGCCGTCACCTGGCTCTCATTGGGATATGCGAATTCCTGCCCGTACCCGGGGGACTGGGGCAGGACATTTATGCGAAGAGGCTTCCTGTTCTTCACCACGGCGCAGACCCGCTTTGCCGGCCCCAGCAGGCTCACCAGCGCCGTCAGGTAATACACGCCGTAATCGTAACAGATCCCGCCGCCCGGCATCCGCAGAAAGCCAAACATGCTGGTGAGGATGTCCAGGTCGCGGTTGGCGCTGATCTGAAAAGAAGTAATCTCCCCGATCCGTCCTCTGTCGATCAGCTGTCGGGCCGTCTGCCAGGACGCACCGAGAAATGTATCCGGAGCCGCGCCCAGATACAGGCCTTTTTCATCGGCCAGATCCAGCAGCTCCCGGGCCGTTTCCGTGGAGACAGTGATGGTTTTTTCCGTGTATACATGTTTCCCGGCGTTTAAAGCCCTTTTGATCAGTTCATAATGGGTGGGCGCGGGGGTCAGGATCACTGCCAGCTCAATACTCTGATCCGCCAGCAATTCTTCCACCGTGCAGGCTTTCAGGCCGTACTCCCCGGCCTTCTTCACCGCGTTTTCCAGATGGTTTGCGGCACAGGCCGCCACCTCCAGGTTATCAAACCGGTTTATCATATTTTTCAGGCAAATATCGCTGATGGCGCCGCAGCCGATGACGCCGGTGCGCATGGATGACCGTTCCATATATCCCTCCCTGTGTGATTTTCGCCGTGCATTCCGCACGATTGTTTATGCCCGCAAACGCTTGATTTGCCAGCGCCAGCGCCTGTATACACCCGCGGGCGCCGATGAATCCGGAAAGCTTTTGTGCTCGCTGGTCTACCTCTGCGTCATTATACCACACCCCGCCTGAACAGGTGCATATTTTTATCGCAAACAGCCAAAACTATAGCCGTAAAATTATCATGCAGCAATACAGGAGCCAGAGGAGACAAGGCAAATATTTTTCGTGCCGTAAAAGAGAAAATACACTCTATCTCCCGTCTGCGACAGAAAGGAATGGTTGAATCATGAAAAAATTCGTATGCACGGTCTGCGGTTATGTCCATGAGGGGGAAAAGCCGCCGGAACACTGCCCGCTGTGCGGCGTGCCGGCGTCCAAATTTATGGAACAGAGCAGCGAGAGCAGCTGGGCCGCCGAACATGTGGTGGGGATCGCGAAAGGTGTCCGGGAAGATATCGTTGAGGGCCTGCGGGACAATTTCCACGGGGAATGCTCCGAGGCCGGGATGTATCTGGCCATGGCCCGGGTAGCCTTCCGTGAGGGCTACCCCGAAATCGGCCTGTACTGGGAGCGGGCAGCCCGGGAAGAAGCCGATCACGCCGCCCGTTTTGCCGAGATGCTGGGCGAAGTAGTCACCGACAGCACCGAGAAGAATCTGCGGATGCGGGTGGAGGCCGAAAACGGCGCCACCTCCGGCAAATACGATCTGGCCAAACGGGCCAAAGAAGCCAACCTGGACGCCATCCACGATGCGGTCCACGAAATGGCCAAAGATGAGGCCCGCCACGGTAAGGCATTTGCGGGATTGCTGAAAAGATATTTTGGGTAACCCAAAACCACATAGTGCGGCAATTGCAAAAGGGAACAGGTGTACCGTCATCTGTTCCCTCTATTACTTCACTTTCACCTTGACCGCCGCCGACTCTCTGCCATACTGTATTTTACCTTTGACCTTTTTGTAGGCTTTGACCCTGTAGTAACAGGTACTGCCCTTTTTCAGGCCTTTCTGGGTAAAACCGGTGGCGGCGCCTTTCCTGATGGTCTTGACCTTTACGTAAGTGCCGTTTTTCTCAGTACTTCTGGCCACTACATAGCCGTCTGCTTCCTTGACCCTGCCCCAGGACAGCTTGACTGTACCGCCGCTGTTTTTTTTCACTTCGGCCTTTGGCGCGGAAAGTTTTGCCGCGGCAGACAGGCCGGAGGTTTTGTCAAGGCAGGGACGGGCAATCATAACATCACGCAATTCTTCCCTGTTCGCCTTCTGACGCTCCACGGTGATGAGCACACCGTTCCCCTGGTACATATCTACATGGTAGATACCTTTATACCGGCCATTGGCCTCCGAAGGATCACACTCAAATATCAGATCTCCCGGCAGCAATTTATCGGTGGATACCGTACCCGCATAGATCATATACTTATTTTTCACACACCATTTTGCCAGATCCGCCGCCGTGGGGGCCCAGTCTTTATCACCGCCCAGTTTTCGTTTCACCGATCTATATGCCCGCCACACAAAGGAACTGCAGTCGTAGGAACCCTCCTCCATTCTGTTCTTCTGGCTGTAAGTGGAGCCATAATGTTTGAAACAATACCGCAGAGCACTGACAGCGTCTTTGTAGGATACCTCCACCGCATAGGTCAGTATAAATCCCTCATATTCTGCCGTTATCGCTGCCGCGCCGGGGCGTCGGCGGCCTCCACGCCTGCGGCCATCGACATCAGTAAACAGAATACGGCGGACAAAAGCGCCGCCTTTTTTATCCATCTTATCATATTTCACTTATCCTCACTTCCATTCCCATACTCCCCCCCTGGGTTCAAAACCCATGAAAGTCAGTCTACTCCATAGACCGCGGCAACGCAAGCACAAATTTTTTCCATCCCAACCACAGCACACGGCCGGATCAGTTTACTATTATTTACTTCCGAATCGGAAGTTGCAAAATCCGGAATTCATGTTATCATAGAAACAAAAAACAGGGGGGAACGGCTATGGCATCAGAAAAAGAGGGAGGATACATCCATATCTACTGCGGAAACGGAAAAGGCAAAACCACTACAGGTATGGGCCTGTGCCTGCGCGCTGCAGGCTATGGCTATAAAGTTTTGATCTATCAATTTATGAAAGATAATGAAACCAGCGAGCGCAAAGCCCTAGCCCATGTACCGGGGATTACCCTGGCCGAGGGGCTGCCCCAGGAAAAATTCAGCTTTCGGATGACAGAAGAGGAAAAGAAAAGCCGAAAAAAATATTATGAAGAGCAGTTCCGGGCTATTACCGGGAAAGCCGTTCGGGAGGACTATGATGTGCTTTTCTGTGATGAACTGGTCTATGCGATCCGTGCGGGGCTATTTGATGAAGCGCTCCTTTTGGACTTTCTGGCCACAAAGCCCGACAAGCTGGAGGTCATAATGACTGGCCGCGATCCCAGCCCCCGACTCATCGAAGCCGCCAATTATGTATCAGAGATCCGAAAGATCAAACATCCCTTTGACGAAGGGCTGCCCGCCAGAAAAGGCATTGAAAAATAGTATAAAATGAGGAGTGCCCCGACAGCCTTTCGGCCGACGGGGCTATTATTATGAAAAAATTTTATATGTGTAAGAAACGTCTTTCTTAACAATACTTACTTT
>DPJQ01000107.1 GCA_003542935.1 Lachnospiraceae bacterium
GGGGGCGCAGCGGTTTATCACGGATAGTCCCCGCGCCGCCTATGGGCCAAAAGAATCCGTGATCCCCGCCGGTGGACATCCGGCATGACAGAAGTCAGCCGGCCCTTCAGACAGCCTGGGCCGGCGGCAAAAAGGGTCTTTAGCTCAGTTGGGAGAGCAGGCGTCTCATAAGCGCCAGGCGCCGGTCCGAGTCCGGCAGGGCCCATTACTGATCAGTATGCCCGGGGACGCCCGGGAGGATAAAGAAAAGCCGGACGGATCCGGCGGAAGGGAGATACATATGACGGAGATCAAGGCAGGAGAAGTTACTGTAAACGGGCACATTGCCTTGGGTGATTTTATAATCAGCGACAGGGAACTGGAGAACCTCTACGCTTACCTGGAAGAGAAAAGGCGCGACAGGGAGCAGGAGCTTACGGAGGTCACCCGGAAAGCGGGACACATGGAGGCGAGGAACCACGACCTGGACAGACTGGCAGGTATGCTGGAAGAGATGTAGGGGGCAATATGACGTATTACGAGTTATACTGCCGAGATAAGTCAGCGATGGCTTCGGCCCTTGCCAAAAGCTGCCCGTATGCGGAATGCCCTGCCCCGGAGAAAGACTGCGGCGCATGCGCATTTGAGCGCCTGGACCATGAAGTACCTGCAGGGGCTGCGCCAAAAGGTACGGACGGAAGCTGCAGACGGGGCATCGGTGAACTGCTGGATTATCTGAAAGCCATGGAGCTCGATGGGCGGGATGCCTACATGCTGTCCGCAGGATGGCTGGCGTCAGGAAAGGACCCGCTTTTATGCAGCCGGGAAGACATCAAGACACTGCTGGAAATCATGGCAGACTATACCAATCAATAGTAAGGAGGCGCAGATGGAATACCTGGAACTTAAAAAAGGGATTAGGGGCTGCCTGGACAGCGCGGCCGAGGATTTCTTCATGGTCGGCTATTTCCTCCGGAAGGTCAGCGAAGGCGCCTTTTTCGCGGAGGACGGTTATAAAAACATATGGGATTTCGCGAAGGGTGAATACGGCCTGAGCGCCTCCAGCACAAGCCGGTTTATGGCTATCAATGTCCGTTTTTCCATAGACGGCGGCGAACACATGGCGGAGAAGTATATCGGAATGGGCGTAAGCAAACTCCAAGAGATGCTGGGGCTTCCCGACGAGGAACTGGAGAAGGTAACGCAGGAAACCACGGTAAGGGAAATAAGGGCGCTGAAAAAGAAGCAGGAGGAACCGAAGTCTTTCTTCGGGCTTCCGAAAACAGTATACCCGGAGGGATCCTTACTTTCCACAAAAGGATGCGGCGACGGGAAATATACTTGTTTCAGTTGCACCCGCCCTTGCAGTATACGGCAGGAGGAACGCTACTGCAGAACCGCCCCACTGGGGAACCCGTTTTCTTGCACCCAGATGAGCGGGGAAAAACGGCTTGATATGGAAGCCGGGCTTTTCGCCGGGGAGTGCCAGCACTTGCACCCGGAATTCGCCCCAGTACGGGAAGGTGACAAGGAACCGAGCCCCTGCTGCCTTACCTGCGGGCATAAAACCTGTTATTCCCGTTGCGACGTCGCAAAAAAGAAGGACGGGGACGGGCGCAGGAAAGAGCAGGCAGAATTGCAGAAATGGCAGAAAGAGCAGCAAAAGTGCCGGGAAGAAGCCGAGGCCAGGAGGCCGGAGCCTTCTGAAAGAGATATTAAGGCCTTTTATGCGTGGATCCGGATCAAGCCGGCGGATAACATAAGCGCCGACAGATTGAAGGAGCAATACAGAAACGCCAGCGGAGGCGGAGAACACGGCCTTAAAAATTACCAGGGAAGCACTAGGGGAGTCCGGATTAATTTTAAGAGGGAGATCACCTGGGTGCAGCTTGCCAAAAGGCTTAAAGAGATCCAGGAAGCGGCAAAAGCCGCCGTAAAGCCGCAGACGGAGGAACCGGATATCATAGACGGCGATTTTCGGGAGGTTGGGGACAGTGAAAAACAGAAGCCCATCACCGCCCAGGAGTCGGAGCAGGAAACCGAGGCGGAAACTATCGCTCGGGATCCAGAGGCTGGAGCAGAGCCGGATCCGGAGGAATACACCCGGCTTGATGTTGATTTACTTCTGGACAAGTACCTCCGGGATCTTAGGAAATACCGGGAGGCATTCAGTGGAGAGGACTGCCCGCCGCCTATAATCAAGAGATATGTGATCCTGGTGGATGCGCTGGAGCTTCTGCTTGAAAAGATCGATTTTGAGATCGATGCGGAAAAACAGGCCGACAGCACATAAAGAAACCCCGCAAAGAAGCACGGGGCAAAGGAATAAAATTATATTTCACAAACAGAGTATAGCACAGAAAGGATACGACTTCAATGAGTATGAAAATAAACAGGCTGGAGATCGAGAATGTCAAGCGGATCCGGGCGGTGCGTATTGAGCCGACGGCCAGTGGGCTGACAGTGATCGGAGGAAATAATAACCAGGGTAAGACATCCGTGCTGGATGCCCTTGCCTGGGCACTGGGCGGTGAATCCTTCCGCCCGTCAGAAGCGACCAGGGAAGGATCTGCCGTTCCGGCAGCGCTTAAAGTCACTATGAGCAACGGGCTGGTTGTAGAACGGAAGGGAAAAAACGGGAGCCTAAAGGTCACAGACCCTTCGGGGAAAAAAGCAGGACAGCGGCTTTTAGACAGTTTTGTGGAAAAGCTTGCTTTAAATCTCCCTAAATTTATGGAAAGTACAGGGAAGGAGAAAGCAGACACACTCCTGCGGATCATTGGTATAAATGAAGAACTTACCCGTATCAGCCAGCAGGAGAAGGAGCTGTACAATAAGCGTCTGGCGGTCGGGCAGATCGCAAGCCAGAAGGAAAAATACGCAAAAGAACAGCTTTCTTATCCGGATGCCCCGAAAGAGCTGCTCTCCCCGATGGAATTGATCCGGCAGCAGCAGGCTATCCTTGCCAGGAATGGGGAGAACCAACGGAAAAGGGATGAAAAGGGGCGGTACATAAAGGAACTGGAATCTGCCCGCCGGGCTTACGAAAGCGCAAAGGAGCGCCTCAAAGAGGCTGAACAGAATGCTGAAAATGCGGAAAAAAGTGCAGAAAACTTACAGGACGAATCTACGGCGGAGCTTGAAGCGAACATTGCCAATATCGAGGAAGTCAACCGGAAGGTGCGGGCGAACATGGATAAAGAAAAAGCGGAAGATGACGCCAAGGAATACAGGGCGCAGTACAACCAGCTTACGGCAGAGATCGAAAAGATCCGTAAGCATAGGGAGGCTCTTTTGGCCAGCGCACAGCTCCCTCTTCCCGGTTTGTCCGTCCAGGACGGGGAACTGGTCTATAACGGGCAGAAATGGGACAACATGTCCGGGTCCGAACAGCTGAAAGTATCTACGGCTATCGTCCGGAAATTAAACCCGGACTGCGGTTTCGTCCTTTTGGACAAGCTGGAACAGATGGATCTTAACACGCTCCGGGAATTCGGGGCCTGGCTGGAATCGGAAGGCCTGCAGGCGATAGCTACCAGAGTTTCCACGGGGGACGAGTGCTCCGTCATCATTGAGGACGGTTATGCAGGCATACCGGATGCATCAGAAACCACGGGGGGCGAACAAATACAAAAATGGAAGGCAGGTGTATTTTGATGCGTAGGAATTTAATGGAATGATTTTAGCAAATTTTATGATTGGGCAATGCAGAATGGGTATGATCCAGCAGCGCCATTTGGTGAATGCACCATTGATCGTATTGATAATGACAAAGGGTACGAACCATTAAATTGTCGCTGGGTTGATTTAGCTACCCAGGCGAATAATAGGAGGTCAAAAAAGATATGAAAATTATAAAAGGGAAGCTTCCCCATGCAAAGAAATTTGCAGTTTATGGGCCGGAAGGGATCGGCAAATCCACTTTTGCCAGCAGGTTCCCGGACCCGGTATTCATTGACACGGAGGGAAGTACAAAAGATATGAATGTGTCCAGGTTTGAAAAGCCGACCAGCTGGCCGATGGTGCTGGAGCAGGTCAGATATATCCATGACAATCCGGGAACATGTAAAACATTGGTTATTGATACGGTTGACTGGGCGGAACAGATGTGCATAGAACATATATGTGTAAAGCATCAAAAAGACGGGCTGGAAAGTTTTGGGTATGGTTCAGGATATATTTATGTTAAAGAGGAATTTAGCAGATTTTTGAACCGTTTGGAGGAGGTTATTGAGTGTGGCGTAAATGTTGTCCTTGTTGCACATGCACAGCTCCGGAAGTTTGAGCAGCCAGACGAAATGGGGGCCTATGACCGATGGGAGCTGAAGCTTGGCAAAAAAACAGCTTCCCAGATTTCCCCGCTTATAAAGGAATGGAGCGATGCTCTTTTATTCGCTAATTATAAGACCCATGTGGTCAAAGTAGACGGCAAGAATAAAGCCCAGGGCGGAGCGCGGGTTATGTATACAGCCCACCACAGCTGCTGGGATGCCAAAAACCGTTATGGCCTGCCGGAGGAACTGCCTTTTGAATATGGGGCTATTGCCCATATCATTTCCAACGGTACAGCGCCGCAGACAGAAAATGCTGCACAGGCAGTGTACGCGCAACGGTCCATTTACACGGAAACAGAGGCAGTGCCGGAGGTGGCGGAAAAAAGCATCCCAGAACCTAAAAAAGAAGCACCGTCGGTATCTGGAAATGATGTACCTGATATAAACACTGCCCAGGATGCAGTGCCGGACGGGCAGCAGATGTCTCTTCCCCTTGGCATGGGGGATGGGCACACAGGAGATTTTACTGTTGACCAGCGAATCCCCAAACAGCTGCGCGACCTGATGGTCATGCACCAGGTGTCAGAGTGGGATATCGAAAATGTTGTGACGGCGAAGGGTTATATCCCTGACGGCGTGCCGATCTGGGAGTATGAGACAGTAAACCCGGGATTCTTAGACGGTGTTCTGGTGGCGGCCTGGGACCAGGTTTATGGGGCAATCAAAAAGATGCGGGAAAACGAAGAAATTCCGTTTAATTAAGGAGGAACAGTATGGCGCAAGATATAGGAAGGGAACTGGAATGGGACGATACCATCACCAAAGAAGGGGACGGGTTCGAACCGCTTCCGGAAGGGGACTATGATTTTACTGTTGACCACTTTGAGAGGGGCCGTTCCAGCGGCAGCGGGAAACTTCCTCCCTGCAACATGGCGATCGTGTATTTTAATGTCAGGGGGCAGGGCCGGGAGGTAATGATCCGTGAGAACTATGTCATGCATTCAAGCCTGGAGTGGAAACTGTCAGAACTGTTCCGGGGCGTCGGGCTGAAAAAGAAAGACGAGCCTTTACCGATGGGGACAGCCTGGGGGATGCTCACCGGAAGGACGGGAAGGTGTAAAGTCGGTTTAAAACCAGGTATCAAAGACCCGTCCAAAATGTTTAATTTTATTGAGAAGCTGTACGCGAAAGAGAATAATTTTGACCCGGGGAGGTTCTGACCATGGAACTCAGGCCGTACCAACAGGAAGCGAAAGACAGCATTTTTGCAGAATGGGAAAAGGCGGACAGGACCCTCCTGGTGCTCCCTACCGGCTGTGGGAAAACGGTCGTGTTTGCCAAGGTGGCTGAGGAATGCATCCGCCAGGGCCGCCGCGTGCTGGTCCTGGCCCACAGGGGGGAGCTGCTGGAGCAGGCGTCGGACAAGATCATGAAAGCCACGGGGCTGGGGTGTGCCATGGAAAAGGCGGGAAGTACCTGCCTGGGCAGCTGGTACCGGGTAGCAGTAGGATCCGTGCAGTCCCTCCAGCGGGAGAAACGGCTGGCACAGTTTGCGGGCGATTATTTTGGCACTATCATCATCGACGAGGCCCATCACTGCCTGTCAGATGGCTACCAGCGGGTGCTGCAGCATTTCCCGGCAGCGAAAGTGCTGGGAGTGACTGCTACACCGGACCGGGGTGACATGCGGAGTCTGGGGGTATATTTTGAATCCCTGGCCTATGAGTACACACTGCCAAAAGCTATCAAAGAGGGGTATCTGTCACCGATCAAAGCCCTTACGGTTCCTTTAAAGCTGAATCTTTCCGGTGTGGGGATACAGGGAGGGGATTTTAAATCCGGCGAAGTGGCAACGGCCCTTGACCCGTACCTGCACCAGATTGCCGATGAAATGGGGAAGTACTGCCAGGGACGGAAAACCGTTGTGTTCCTGCCCCTGGTGAAGACCAGCCAGAAATTCCGGGATATATTGATAGAAAAAGGCTTCCGCGCGGCAGAAGTCAATGGGGAGAGTGCAGACAGGAAAGAGATCCTGGAGAGGTTTGCGGGGGGTACATATGACGTGCTGTGCAATTCCATGCTCCTCACGGAAGGTTGGGACTGCCCGTCCGTAGACTGCATCGTAGTGCTCCGCCCGACAAAAGTGCGGAGCCTGTACAGCCAGATGGTGGGGCGCGG